>DATEBX010000043.1:0-11613 GCA_035287145.1 Patescibacteria group bacterium
TCGCTCATCGCATGGCTGCCACTAACAGTATTTGCCCGCGTTATCTCCACAGCGTCGCGTCTCCCCGCCGCCGCCGTTTCCGTTTATGATTTAAAATGGTGGGTCCTGCCTCTCTGGTTCGGGATGTTAATCGCCTGGCTAGCTACAAATAAATTGAGAATTAAGATGGATAGCTAAAGCATCACTCTTGTCATTGCGAGAAGTCCTGACTAATGTCGAGGACGACGAAGCAATCCCATGTTGTCACCCCGCACGGCAGATGCGGGGTCTAGACCTGGATTCCCGCCTTCGCGGGAATGACAAGCGGAAATACTCCTTGTATGTAGATGTTTTTGACCCCTGGGGTGAGTTAGATCGCCGCGCCCACGACCTGTTGGTCGGGGCTCGCGATGACACTAGATTTAAGATATTAGATTGAAGATTTAAATTATGCCTAGGCGTTGGTCGACAACCATTTTAATCATTCTGTCCGGCATCGCATTGCTTATCTGGTCACGGGTGATTTACGCGTCGCCGGTCGGCTCGGGCAAGCCGGAAGTCGTGGTGGATGTGCTGGATATCGGCCAAGGCGATGCCATTTTCATCAAACTACCGAACGGTGACCAGGCGCTGGTGGACGGTGGGCCGAATGACGCGGTACTCAATGAAATTGGCCGGCGGATGCCGCCCTTTGACCGCAAAATCGAGCATATCGTTCTGACGCATCCGCACGCCGACCACTTAGCCGGGTTGGTAAAAGTCATCGAACGCTACGATGTGGGTGAAATTATTGAAACCGATGTCGGCTATTCCAGCGCGACTTTTAAGAGGTGGCAGGATGACGTTAAAAGTAAAAATGTGCCGGTGCGTTTGGCGCGCCAAGGGCAAACATACGATTGGGGGAGTGGCGCGCAATTTGAAGTCCTGTGGCCGGATAAAAGTTTCAGCGGCGTGGAAGACAACGCGACTGATGGCGCGGCGATGAATGACACGTCGGTTATCGGACGGCTCCGCTTTGGCGAGACCGGTTTTATGCTGACGGGCGACGCGGAGGAGGGGCCGCAAACCGCGCTTTGCGATAGCATAAACGCGGAAAAGCTAAAAAGCCAAGTGCTGAAAATTGCCCACCACGGCTCAAGCGGCGGCACCGCCGAGTGTTTCCTTCAAAAGGTTGCGCCGAAAACCGCCGTCATCTCGGCTGGCAAGGATAATAAATACCATCATCCCCACGCCGAAACCCTCGAGCTTTTGGCGCGCTTTGCCATCGAGGTCTTGCGCACCGACCAGCGCGGCACTCTTGAATTTGTATCGGACGGCTCCATCGTGAAACGCCGCTAACACGCTTTTTATGGCGCGTCGGATATTTTGTCATTGCGAGCGACCCTTGTGGGAGCGCGGCAATCTCTTGATAATAAAGCGAAATTTTGGCAAAATAGAATTATCGTATCAGACGACTGAAGAGGATAGGAGTGGTCTGGGTGGCCATATGGGCTAATAAGAATGACGCAAGGAGGATTACGAAGGGGATCGGTGGTTTCTGGAACTTCTGGGCTCGCTGGAAACTGCAGAGGCAGCTTCGAAGAGGAATAAGGCAGGTTGAAGGGGTTTGTCTCCCGGGACCCCGGGGTGATCTGGCGGATCCTCAAGCCGACCTTTCGTCGCGCCGGCTGACACGGTAACTCGTCGGCGATGTCCTTCGCCGCTTCCGTGAAAGGCGGTCTTCAACCACTCTTGCCGACCTCGACAATCGCGTGCCGTAGAACGGTCGTCCAGGACAGCTATCCCGACTCGCGCAAGCAGGCCACCGTCACCACGGCCTGCTTTTGCTTTAACAAGGTAAACCTCGTTCTACAAAACCTCTTCCTGTAGGCTACGGTTTACCGAGGAATTGTTCTTGACTTTTGTGGTCTAAAAAGCTAATATAAAAGGCAATCTGGATATGGTGTTCAGTAGCAATCAAGCCGTTCCGTGAAAGGAGGGGAAATATGAGCGAACAAGTGCCGTTTTTGCCGAAGATGGGCGAACGAGTAACGTTCAGTCCGAAGCGTACCTGTGATTGTTCGTTGGTTCGTTATGGCTACGCGGGTGCTATCTCCCATCAGCCTCCGTGTGAACAGCAGGGTGTTGAGTGGTTGGCACAGTCCGGCGATTCAATCACCCCCGGCAAATGGTATCGCTGGATCAACAATGATGACGAGTGGTGTCGTGTTCGGGGCTACGAAAAGACCAATGTCGTTGCCGAGGTGACACGTGTGAACGAGGCCGGTATGGTCTTCGCGTACTGGCCCGACGATCGACCGCAAGACGACCAGTACGGTATAGAGACGTGCATACCCAACAGTGCGGTGGTAGAGCTCGTCGACAACCTTCCCGAGCGGGAGACAGAAACCGCGAAGTCGTGAGTAACACTAAATCCAACCCATCGGTTGGTCGGTCAGCCCACCAGCTGGCCGTTTTTTTTAAATTCAAAGAGCGAGAATTTGCCGCCAAACCCAGACAATTTTTTGTCAATTTCACTGTATTGTGTTTGGCGGATTATTAACCTATACTGCGCTTGTATAAGTTTGCCATTCTTGCACGCGAATTCACTCGAATTTTACGCCAGCCTCGACTAGATGTCGAGTCTAGGCGGGCGAAAGCTTCACGCGAAAGATAAAAGGAATAAAACCTATGTCGGGTCATTCTAAATGGAGTACCATCAAGCGGCAGAAGGGGGCGGCGGATGCCAAAAAAGCTAATGTTTTTACCAAACTCGCTAATGGCATCACTGTGGCGGCGCGCCACGGCAGCGACCCAACTATGAACTTTCAACTGCGGCTGGTGATGGACCGCGCCGGAAGCGCCAATATGCCCAAGGAGAACATTGAACGCGCCGTGGCGCGCGCCGCGAGTGTTGCCGACGCCAATGCTGTCTCGGAACTCGTTTATGAAATTTACGGGCCGAGCGGCGTCGCGGTTTTGGCGGAAGTGGCGACGGACAATAAAAACCGCGCCGCCGCCGACATCAAAGCCGTTCTCAATAAGTTCGGCGGTAAATTGGCCGGCGAAGGCGCGGTCAAGTTCTTATTTGAGCGCAAAGGTACTTTAAGTATCAGCACAGGCGACAAAACCCAAGAAGATGCCGAGCTCGCCATTATTGGGAGTGGCGCTTCCGATTACGAGAAAGTCGACGGGGTATTATTAGCTTACACCAAGCCGGAAGAGCTGGAACTCGTCAAAAAGAATCTGGAAACACACAACATTAGTATTGACGATGCCAAACTCGCCTGGGAGCCGAAGCAAACCGTCGCGCTCGACGAAGAAGCGTCGGCTAAAGTCATCAAGGTACTCGAAGCGCTCGACAGTTTGGACGACGTCGTGAGCGTCGCCAGCAACCTCGGATGAATGGTTTTTAAGGTTCATAAAGTTTGCCCGCCTAGACTCGGCTGTCTAGTCGAGGCTGGTAAGGTTTGTAGAGAAGGTTGTCATCCCGACCGAATAGGTTGTCATCCCGACCGAAGCGGAGGGATCTCTTAGAAATTATGACAAAGAATTATTATGTGTATATCATGGCTAGTGAAAGCGGTACTCTATATACCGGAATGTGCAATAATTTAATTAGGCGTGTTCTTGAGCACAAACAAAAATTGGTAGAAGGGTTTTCAAAAAAATACAACTGTGAAAAACTTGTATATTTCGAGACAACAGGCGATGCCGTTGTGGCGATTGCGCGCGAAAAGCAAATAAAGAATTGGCGGAGAGAAAAGAAGGAAAATCTTATTAAGTCGATGAATCCGAGATGGAAAGATTTGTATCTGGATATGGTAAGTTAAGGGATCCCTCGAGTTCCTCGGGATGACACCTACGGGCTTTAAAGAAAACTTTATGAACCCTATGCGTATTCTTGGCATCGATCCGGGGTCGGCGATTTGTGGGTGGGGGGTAATTGAAAAAGACCCAAAAACAAACCGTGTGAAACTGGTGGATTGCGGCTGTATCAAAACGCACGCTTCGAGCTCGACGGCGGAACGGCTGAAGCTGGTCTATGACGGCATTGCTCAAGTCATTAAAAAATACAAGCCCAGTGAGGTGGCGGTGGAGGAACTTTTTTTCGTCCAGAACGTTAAAACCGGCATTGTTGTGGGACAGGCGCGCGGGGTACTGCTCCTAACCGCGGCGCTCGCCGGCAAACCGGTTTTCGAGTACAAACCGACGCAAATCAAGCTGGCGTTGGTGGGCTATGGCCGCGCCGACAAAAAACAGGTTCAAAATATGGTAAAATTAGTATTGAAACTGGACAAACCCATTTCCCAAGATGACACCGCCGACGCATTAGCTGTAGCAGTATGCCATTTACAAAGTCGTAATAGCTTTATCCTGCACGCTAAAGCACTCGAACAAAACGCGAAAGTTTCGCGCGAAAGCGAGAACGAGTATAACCTACCGAGTAATGGATTGGTTTATCCAAAATTAAGCTATGAGATTGTCGGTGCTTTATTCGATACGTATAAACAATTAGGAGCGGGTCTTCCCGAGAAATATTATTATAAGGTTTTTGCAAGTAAACTTAAAAACAGGGGGATAAAATTTCAGGGTCAGTTTAAGGTAAGTATTGATGGATTGCCTGTTAAGATGGGTCGATTCATGGTGGATTTTATTATCGAAAATTCCGTTGTAGTCGAGATAAAGGTGGGTCAAAGATTTTTACGTCGCGACGTCGATCAAGTAATGAATTATCTGCGCCATTCCGGCCTAAAGCTCGGTTTACTTGCACGTTTTGGCCAAGGTGGTGTTGAAACCAGAAGATTGTTGCTCGGAAATAAAATTTAGAGTGAAAATTTAGCGTAATTTTAGCGCGCTTTAGCGTGCAGGACATTTATGCCTCAGCTACGTCAGAATATCATTACCGGGGAGTGGGTGGTCATCGCGCCGGAGAGAGCCAAGCGGCCGAGCGACTTCGTGTTGAGTTCCGTCGCGCGCCAACAAAAAAAGGAGGAGTGCCCTTTTTGCGTCGGCGGTGAGGCATACAAAAATCGCTACCGGGAATTCGAAACGAAAGATATTTATGTTATCCCCAACAAATATCCGGCTTTTGTCGAAAGCGAAGCCCATGTATCGCCGCGCTCGTACAAAGTTGAGAATGATTTTTACCGCGTGCGGCCGTCAATGGGCGGCCACGATGTAATCGTAATTAAAGACCACGAACTCGACTTGCATGAGTTTGACCGAAAAACATGGACATCGCTTTTTGAAATGTTTAAGTTGCGCTATGAACATTACGACAAAGGTCACAGCGCCAATTATGTCCTGCCCATTTACAACCACGGGCCGCAGTCGGGGGCGAGCATCGAGCACCCCCACGCGCAGATTTTTACCTCGCCGATTATTCCCAATATTGTGGAGCGCGAAGTCCACCATACGCAAAACTACTTTGAGCATAACGGCGCCTGCGCTTTTTGCGACCTTGTCACGCACGAAAAACGAGAAAAAATCAGAGTGGTGGCTGAAAACCGCGACTTCGTCGCCTTTACGCAATTCGCGGCGCGTTTTCCCTTTGAAACTTGGATACTGCCCAAAAAACATAAAAGCTGTTTTGAACACATTACCGGCGATGAGATAAGCTCGCTGGCTAATATCTGCCGTGATAACTTTGGCAAAATAGGCCATATTCTCAACAACCCGCCGCTAAACTTCTTTATCCATAGCTCGCCGACGATGTTTGAGGAGAACGTTTACTATCATTGGCACTTGGAAATAGGGCCGCGGCTCGCGACCTACGGCGGCTATGAACTCGGCAGCGGCGTGGTGATTGATGTCGTCAGCCCCGAGCGCGCCGCCCAGTACTTATTGGGCCGTGATGCGGATTAAAAACCTTACGATTAGTCCAGACGTAAGCTTTATTGCAACTCTTCAACGACTTTTTGGACACCTTCAGCGCCGCGTCCGTTGACCGGTTTCACATTGGCAATGCGCGCTTTCCGTCCGGTTCCTTGGGAATTTTCAACAACTCTCATTTGACGCAAGTATTTCATTATCTCGGTTTTTCTTTGCTCGTGCGCGGAATCATTGCCAAGGTTGATATATTCATCCAATAATTGGCTTCTTCTTGCCTCATATTCGCCAGCGTTAATTAATTCCTCGACTTCTTGCTTGATTGCCGGATCGTCTGTATAGGCCTCCATATATCCACCCATTCTCTTTGCCATGTAAGGCGAGGCATTCCCAAGAAGGCGACCCTCTATTTCATAAGGATCGTTTTCCCTTGAGCTCGCCAAGAGCATCCACATATCAACTGCCGAATCCCCAACAGCATGAGCTGTCGGTTTTTTCTGATCGATGCTGGCCGGATTGACGGCACGGGCAGTTTTTTCAAGCAGATATGCCATTGCTAAACCCTTATTGCTATTTTCCGGCACAATCTGTACCCATCCAGAAAATGTTTCTCCCGAAAGTTGCTCCAAATCTTCCGAGAAAGTTACTCTCACTCCTTTCAATAGACCGTTTACGCCCATGATTCTAGATCTAAGTTTGTGTAGCTGCTCAAATGACATATTTGAAACGTCAATCGTTGTAAAACCTATGCCTTTATTGGTATCAACCTTAACCTTTGTGACAAAACCACCTTCCTTCAGGTCTTGCAGATTGGCATCAAGCACTTTCCTGATCGATTCCGGATTGTATTTCTCTTCAACTCTTTCGCCATTTTTCGTATATGATATTTCCTGCTCACGCATCCTCTGTAGGTACTCTCCATCAATTTTCATTTTACCGTCATTGCCTCGCCAGTATATTAAAGTGCCGGCTCCGGCTATGACGGCATCAGCGGCAGACAGATTGAGTTCTGACATTTCCCTGTCACTGTTGTCGTCCCAGTCGGGTCGAGCCGAAATTAATACAAGCGGGACGTTACCTTCGGTCAATTTCTGCGAAGTTCCTGTGTTGTCACCCTCCTTAACCCACACCCCATCCGGTTTCTTTGTCTTCTCGTAAACGGTTCCGTCAATATCAAGGCAAACGATATCAGCCGGTTTGCCGGACTCTAATCTATCAGTAAGTTTGCCGACGATACTCGTATTTTTAAGTTCTATTGATTCCGACTCAATTATTTCTCCGGCTTCATTTTCGGGTGAAAACACAAATTCTCCTTGTAAAAATATTATTATTCCCCTAAACTATAATTAATTCTCCAATTAATATCAATCAGAGGTTGTAATATGAACAAGAAGCCAAATTTAGCTTTCTTTACCTCGGCGCAAAGCGGGCTGGCACACTATACAACACATTTATTTGGTCCGTCCAAGAAATATTTTAAGCCGTATTATGTGACTTATTCCGACTCGCTCATAGACGATCTGGTCGAAAGGCATATTGGTAGAGTTGAGTCAATAATAAAAAAGGAAGATCCGGCAAGCGTATTGCTTACCTTGAAATTTCTCAAAGACAATAAAATTAATTTTATTAATTTCAACGTTGCCACTACCGCTCGCAAAAGTTATTTTCATTTTGTCGCGCTTTTATCCAAAGCACAATTAATGGGCGTCAAAGTCATTGCGACAATGCACGACGTTATGCCCTTTGAGTCATTCTACATTGATCCGGCAGCGCTTGAGCTTCTGTATTCCTGCGTCGATCATTATGTTGTCGGTAACGAATCGGAAAAAAATAAATTGCAGTTGTATTTTCAGGTGCCCAAGGAAAAGATTACGATTATTGAACACGGTCCGTATGTCCTTTTCGATGAAAAGAAATATGATAAAGTATCAGCAAGGAAACACCTCAACATTCCCCAAAATAAAAAAGTTATATTATTTTTTGGAAATTTAAGGCCGCATAAAGGGTTGAAATACCTAATCAAGTCCTTTAATAAAGTTCTCAAGCAAGTGCCCGATGCGTGGCTTTATATCTCTTCTGATCTTAAATACTCTCCGCAACTGAACGACCTGCTTCAAAGAGTTGAAAAGTCAGGCGTCGGCAATAAGATACAAATCATCAAGAAATATGTTCCGTCTTATGAAATCGAGCCGATTTTTAAGGCGGCGGATGTTGTCGTGATGCCCTACACGATGGTTTCGCAGAGTGGGATTTTGAACTTGGCTTACGCCTTCAAAAAACCATCAGTAGTTACTGATATTTTTCCGGATGCGAGCGCCATTGACCGTAAATTTGGCAGAGTGGCAAAGGCCGAGGATGCGGAGTCGTTGACTGAATGTTTGGTTGATTTACTCGAAGAGAACCCTAAAGTGCTTAGCGTAATGGGAAAAGCTGGTTATGAGTATGCCATGAAACAAGCAAGTTGGGACAAAGCAGCTGAAAGTCTTTATGATATTACCAAGAAACTGTCGAGGTGATAACTTTAAAATAAAAGATGTTGAGCGAAGAAGAGCAAAAAGTTCTGAATTTTTTCGTAGAAAATAACAGCAGGTATTGTTTTGCGCCAATTGGAGTTGGCCATAAAACACCTGCTTATTCCTGTGTAGTTATTTCAAGAAATAGGTCACCATATCCCCAAAAGGAATATATTAAAAATCCGTTAATATGGTGTATCGACTCGATTCTGTCACAAAAGATATTGCCCGAAGAGTTGATTGTTATTAATGATCATTCCGATCCAGAACCGGCTGATTTTACTGATAAGATGGCGAAGATTATCAAAGAAAGGTGTCAAGAGAAACGAATAGATTTTATCTACAAAGTCAATAAAACGAGGAAAAATGCGGCGATTGCCAGGAATCAGGGTGCGCAAATTGCCAAGAATAATATCATTCATTTTGTTGACGATGACTGTGTGCTTCGAAATACAACTTCTTTGGGTTTAATATTGTTCCAGTATGCTCTAAAAACTGATCAAAAATGTTTTATGCTTAACCTTCCGCAAAATACGAGAGTTAGTCATCCTACCTCGATCGTAAAATCTTCGCTGATGGGTAAAATAGAAAAAAACTCGTTGAATCTCACCTCAAATCTGACAAATTGTTATCCCGAAGAATATGTAAAATTGCCACCGAGGGAAAAATATGGAGAAATGAAAGTATTTAAACCAATCGTAATGGATAATTTTCAAGGGGGAAATATCCTCGTATTAAAGGATAGGATGCTCGAGATAGGCGGCTTTCCTGATTATCGATCGCCCATTTCCTACGGTGAAGAAACGGGACTGGCAATAAGAGGGTTGAAGGCGGGCTATCACATCTATTACTTCCCGTATATAAATTTGGCTTCCGTCCATTTAACCTATGGCAATTCAAGCGGTCGATTACAATTTTACGGCTATGATTGGCTGAAAAAACGTACCGATGATGGATTGAGTTTAAAGCAAATGGTTAAGGAAAGCATCAAGGAAAGATTTTACACCGGAATGCGAGTGCCGCGAGAGTTGTATTTCTATGTCAAAATCAGAAATTTTGCCGTGCTTTTAGAAGAGTTAAAAAAAGGGCTTGGTTTGCAGGACTGGGCGAAAAAAAGTTATACAGATTTTGTCGAAAATAACGAATCCAAATTTCAAGACAGAAAGGGTAGTGTTGATAATAACGAAACGAGAAGAAAGATTTGGGAATTAGCTGTTAAACACGCAAAAAATAATACGGTTTATTCCGAAAAACAGCTTGATGGTGCATTAAACAGGGAGAATAAATGAAAATTGGAAAAAATATAAAGACCATCAATATTTGTTTTGCTACTGATGATATTTATGCGATTCATTGTGCTGTTGCCTTAGCTTCAGTACTTGAAAATTCTAGCCACGATAATTATTACAATTTTTACATACTTGACGGCGGGATTTCAAGAGAGAATAAAATGAAAATTTCAAGTTTGATGAATATTGGAAATTGTAAAATCCAATTTTTATCGATTGATAAAAAAATGTTCAAGGATTCTTTTTTAGATTATTACTTTACAGAAGTAATTTATTATCGTTTTCTGATACCGGAGCTTATCAACGTTGACAGGGTAATATATCTCGACTCCGATGTTATTGCGAGAAAGGATATTTCAGCATTTTTCAATACAAAAATCGCCAATTATTACATTGCGGCTATCGAGGATATTTTGCCACTTGAACAGGTCCAGAGGATGAATGCTGCGGGGTTAGAAATAAAATCTGGACATTATTATAATTCTGGCGTACTTCTCATAAATTGTGACAAATGGCGTAAAGAAAAAATTACGAAAAGTTTAATATCCTGTATGGCAAAAAACAAAAAGAAGCTTTTGTGGCCTGACCAGGATATATTAAACTATTTTTTACAAAGAAAAATTAAGCCAGTTGATCCAATTTGGAATTTTCAACTTTCTCGTCATCGTAAGCCCAAAGTAACAGAGAAAGAAATAGATAATGCTGCTATACTGCATTTTGTTACTGACGATAAGCCCTGGAACGTTGGCTCGAAGCAACCGCACAGAGAAGAATACTTCAAATATTTAAGTGTAGTAAATAAGGCAGAAGCTGATTAGAAATAGGCATTAAAATAACAAACAAAGATTTAGAGGAGATATGGCAAAAGTATCGATAATATTACCTGTTTATAATAGAGAAGCTTATATCGAAGAAGCAATTGAATCGGTCTTGTCGCAAAACTATCAAGATTTTGAGCTTATTATTATTGATGACGGTAGTACCGATGCGACCAAAAAAATAATTACCGATATAAAAAGCTCAAAAATTAAATATCATTTTCGAAAAAATCAAGGTGAATATTCAGCGACCAATAAGGCATTAAGATTGGTAAAAGGCCAGTACATTACATGGCTTCATTCCGACGATTTCTTACTACCGGAAAGTTTGGTATCGCGAGTGCAGTATTTGGATGATAATCGTGAGATAGAAATTGTCCATGGTGAAGTTATTGGTATTGATGAAAAGAAACAAATCCGCAAACACTTAAAAGCAACCAAAGATGATCATTTCACAGTTTTTTGCCATTATTGTATGGACGAGAATGAACGTACAAAAAGACAGTACTATACCCATTACCATACTTTTATGTATCGCCGAGAGATTCTTGATAAGGTTGGTTTTCTCGATGAAAAACTACGCTATGGCGGCGATTTGGATTGGATGATGCGAGCACTTAGGGAATGTAAGATTGGCTATCTGCCCCAAGTTTTATACTGCTATCGTCATCATGCCCAAAGTATTACCAGGACTTTGAAGAGAAAGGGTTGGGACACTTATTCTATTACCAAGGAAATACAGAGTCGATATTGTCGACAACTATTGGAGCTTTATAAGGAAGGAAGTGTCAAAATATCAAAAGAGATATTGGACAATTGGTATGACAAAGATAGCAGGGTGAGCTAGGACTGGACGAGACGTAATAAATAAGATATAGTTGGCAATTATGAACAAACATTTTTACGCGGTCATTATGGCGGGCGGTTCGGGGACGCGGCTGTGGCCTATGAGCCGTCAGGCCAGCCCCAAGCAGTTCCAAAAGCTGGTGGGCGAGAAAACGCTCATCCAAGCGACCTATGAGCGTGTCAAAAAAGTCGTGCCGGTGGGGCAGATATACGTCGCGACCGTTGAGCGCTATAAGGACTTGGTGGCGGAACAGCTGCCCAAAGTAGCCAGCGACCACGTATTCCTTGAACCGGCGAGCCGCAATACGGCGCCGGCTTTCGGTATGATTGCCTATAAACTGCTCGAAACAGACAGGC
>DATEBX010000044.1:0-5125 GCA_035287145.1 Patescibacteria group bacterium
AAGGAGGCCATATCATGGCAAAAAACATTCGTTATATTGACGATACCGGCGCGGAGCATCCGCTTTCTCGCGCTCGTCGCCCGCGCGGCGGCTTGGTAGTTGCCGCCATTATTTTGAGTTTTATAATGGGAATTTTGGGTGGTGTGGTCGGCTTGGTCTTGGCGACGAGCGCGCCGGAAAGCGTTCAAAAAGCGCTCGGTATTGACCAGCTGAAAACGGCGGTTAGCGACGCTGTTAAGACCGAAAGGATAAAAGTCGAGGAAGAGTCGGCAACCATCGATGCCGCCAAAAAAGTAGCGCCAGCGGTGGTGAGCATCACCTTTACTAAAGATGTCAATGCCATCAATCCTTTTGATTTTTGGGGCCAGGGCTCACAGGTCATCCAGCAAAAAGGCGGCGGTAGCGGTTTTATCATCACCGCCGATGGCTTGATAGCGACCAATAAGCATGTTGTTTCCGACACAAGCGCCAAATACACGGTCATTACTAATGACGGCAAGACATACGACGCAACCGTTCTGGCGCAGGACCCGGCGCTTGATTTCGCGGTGGTAAAAATTGACGCTAAGGGCTTGCCGGTTGTCGAGCTTGGTTCGTCAGATGGTTTGCAAGTGGGGCAAAAAGTATTAGCTATCGGTAATGCTCTCGGTGAGTTTCAAAATACAGTAACCGCGGGCGTTCTGTCGGCCCTCGGACGATCTATCGTAGCGAGCGACATTAGCGCCCAACAAAGCAGCGAATCTCTTGACGGACTTTTACAAACCGACACAGCGATCAATACTGGTAACTCCGGAGGTCCCCTGGTGAATTTGCGTGGTCAGGTCATAGGTATCAATACGGCAACGGCGGCTAAAGGTCAGGCGGAGGGCATCGGTTTTGCCATCCCCATCGATATGGCAAAAAGCGCCATCGAGTCCGTTAAAAAAAGTGGCAAAATCATTCGCGCGTTTCTGGGGGTTAACACCATTGAACTCAACAAAGATATCGCCGATAAGATGCAAATAACCACCACCGAAGGTTTTCTTATCGCCAGTGACGCGAGCCAGGGTATCAAGGGGGTGGTTAAGGGCAGTCCGGCGGAAAAAGCCGGTTTGCGCGAGGGCGATGTGTTGACCGCGGTCAATGACAATAAAGTGAATCAAAGCAATTCTCTCATTACCGAGCTGCGCAAATTCGCGCCGAACGAAGAGGTTGAGATAAAGTTTATTCGCGACGGCAAAGAAAAAACCGTCAAAGTCAAACTCGGCGAACGCGAGAACTAAGGCAATTGGATGGTGAGGATGCGGGGCCATCCTTCAAAATCTTTTACGATGCGGACGCGAGCCCCGGGGAATAGCTTCTTTGCCTGCCGCGTGATACTATCGGCTTGCGCGTGTCCGATCTCAAGCGCGATAGCGCCCTGTGGCTTTAGTATTTTTTTGCGGCTTATCTGCCCCAATAAAGCAGTTATCAGCTCGTCGCCATTGCGCCCGCCGACAAGAGCCGGGCGAGGGTCGGCCAATCCCCTAGCATCCTTCGGTGATAGATAGGGTAAATTAGCGACAATAATGTCGGCCGGTTTTTTTGCCGCCGCGAGGAGATTGGCGCGACGAACTTGAATTACCGACTTTAAATTTTGTTGGGCAATATTACGCTGGGCAACTTTAAGAGCCGCTGGAGAGATATCGGACGCTGTGATACTAGCGGCTATCTTTTGATTCTGGCAATAAAGCCCGAGCGAAATAGCAATGACTCCTGAACCGGTGCCGACTTCTATGATATGGACTTCATTTGTCATTGCGAGGTAAGCTCCCTCGCGAGCTCGGGATAAACTCCGCAACCCAATACTTACTTTGACCCCTCCTTCTCCTCCCCTTGCCAAGGGGAGGACGGGTGGGGTGGAGGATCGCCTGCTTCCAGTTTGTCGAATGGACTCGCAATGACAAGGGGGAGGGGCTTTCGGGATTAAGTCAATGAGCTTTTCTGCAGCATTAATAAGAATCTCCGTGGCGGGACGGGGCACTAAAACAGAGCGATTTATAGCAAGTGTTAGGTCTCCAAAAACCATTTTGCCCAGGACATATGCCAGCGGTTCGCCGTTGAGCCGCCGGAAAAGTATGAGTTTAATTCGAGCGTTATCGCGCGCGTTGACTGTTTCATCGCCGTGAGTATAAAGCCAACTCCGACTCTTGGACAAGACCGAAGACAATATATCTAGGGCCTCTTGCTCGGGGTTGGTGTTCTTAAGAGATCCTAGTTTACGAATGGTCGATGCCAGCAGTGTGCTGACTCTCAAACTCTTGGAGTAAATTTTGGTATTGGGTTTCGATGTCATAATTTATGAGGGTTTCGATAATGTCGTTTAGGCCGCCGTTTAATATTTTTTCCATTCGGCTCCACGATTGGTTGACGCGGTGGTCGGTAACGCGGTCTTGCGGGTAGTTGTACGTGCGTATTTTTTCACTGCGGTCTCCTGTGCCAATTTGGCTTTGCCGCGTCTCGCGCCGCTCCCGCCATTTTTTTTCCTCTTCCATTTCATAGAGGCGAGCGCGCAAGACACCCATGGCTTTGTCGCGGTTCTTGAGCTGTGAGCGCTCATCTTGGCAGCTGACAACCAAGCCGGAAGGAAGGTGGGTGAGGCGCACTGCGCTGTCGGTGGTGTTGACGCTTTGCCCGCCTTTGCCGGACGAGCGGAAGACGTCAATTCGCAAGTTCTGCGGATTGATTTGAATGTCGGTGGCGGATACTTCGGGTAAAACGGCGACAGTGGCGGCGGAGGTGTGGACACGGCCGGATTTTTCGGTGACTGGTACTCTCTGCACGCGATGGACGCCGCTTTCGTAATGGAGGTTCCGGTAGGCGCCGGCGCCGATTATTTCCGCGATTAGTTCTTTATAACCTTTAAGCGCCGATCGGTTTGTGCTAATAATGTTAACTTTCCAACCTTTGTTTTCCGCGTAGCGGAGATACATCCGCACCAAGTCGCCGGCAAAGAGCTCGGCTTCATCGCCGCCGGTGCCCGCCCTAACTTCTAAAATCGCGTTGCCGCTTTTGCCCCCTAGCTCACCAATCAACTTTATTTTAAGATTAGAGATCTCGTCTCTCGCCATCTCTTTAAGCTCATTGTCATCAGTCGCCGCAAGCAATGCTTCGTTCTCCTTGATTCGCTCGATTGTGCGGACTTTTTCCGGTTCCATAATAGATCCATCGTACATTAAATTAGCACTCGTTGCATCGAGTTGCATTTATGAATTACCCAAACGTTAGTTCTTTTCGTCGGACTTTTTATCCGCTTTTACTTCTTTTTCCGGAGTGGCCGACTTCTTTGCTTTTCGCATAGCGCCCATCTTTGCCAGGCGCTCTTGGTAGCGGGTGACGCGGCCGGCTGTATCAACCAATTTCTGGTTGCCGGTATAGAAAGAATGGCAGTTGCTACAAACCTCCACATCAAACTCCGGCACCGTCGCGCCGGTAGTAAAGGTATGGCCGCAAGCGCATTTTACCTTGGCATTGTCATACCACTTTGGATGAATATCTTTTTTCATAGAAACAAATACCTCGATATCTCTCTGATAACAGAAGTATCATAGCATGGGGCAAAGATTAAATCAAGACGAGGACCTATTCCTCCTCGGTTGGATTCATCTGCTTATTATCGAGTTATTACTTTTTGCTGATGTATTTCCAAAGCGCGGCGATGCCCAGGACCAAGAGAGTGATAGCCAGTAAATAGCTTATCCACCCCAGAAACATCATGCCGCCGCCTACCCCGCCTGTCATCATATTCGACTCAAATCCCATCATATTAGCTCCTTTATACATATATAAGGGTATAGTATGAAATTGCCACCAGTGATACCTTATAAATATGAAAACGCATTTTGGCTGTATTTACTGCGGTTCCAAACGGTTCTGGAGGGTGCGCAGAAATCATTTCAAGTGCGTCAAATGCCGCAAAGAAATAACCAAATCGACCAATGGTTTCAAGCTGTCAAATATATAATGTAATTCAATTATATCATCTTTCATCACTCTGTTGACTTAAAGGTAAAATCAGTTTAAGATTAATATTGTTATGAAATCAACTACCGTTCCAACTCTTCGAGAACTCTTCGAAGCTGGTGTTCACTTTGGACACAAAAAGCAAAATTCCGACGCCCGCGGCCGGGACAATTTTTTTGGCGTCAAAAATAAGGTTGTTGTTATCAATCTGGAAAAGACCCAAAAAGCGCTGGAGTTGGCGCTCGAGTTTCTCGCCGCCCAAGCGCGCCGCGGCTCGATGATGCTTTTTGTCGGCACTAAAGACCAAGCCAAGGAAAAAATTGAGGAAATAGCCAAAAAGCTCAATATGCCGTATGTGACCAACCGATGGCTCGGCGGCACGCTAACTAATTTTGAAACCATCAAGCGCAGCGTTAAATATCTTGATGACCTCGAAGCTAAGCATAATGAAAATTTGAAAAATGATACCGGCACCAAGAAGGAAAATCTCCTGCTCAAGCGCCATATCGAAAAAATAAAATACAACTTAAGCGGTATGAGCGAGATTAAGCGGTTGCCCGATTTATTGGTGGTTGTCGGCGCCCGCGAGGAAAAAAATGCCATAGATGAAGCGATTGTCAAAGGCATCCCCACTGTCGCCATCCTCGATACCGATGCCAACCCCCGCACGATTGATTATCCTATCCCTGCCAACGACGACGCGCCGAAATCCATCAAATTAATTCTCGATTTAATCGGCGAAACAGTAGCGGCGAATTATAAATCTCCAGACGCGGCACCCGCCGCGCCGCCCACGCCCGAAAAACCCGCGAAAACCACCAAAGTAAAAGTAGGATAAATTATGGCCTCAACTGATGATATTAAAAAGCTGCGTGAGCAAACCAGCGCCGGTGTGCTCGATATAAAAGAAGCTCTGGACCAAGCCAAGGGTGACGTTGACGCGGCTTTGAAAATTCTTAAAGAGCGCGGCGCCAGCATAGCCGCTAAAAAAGCCAGTCGCGCGACCGGCCAGGGTTTGATAGAAACCTACACCCATATGGGTCGTGTCGGCGCGATGGTGGAAGTCAATTGCGAAACCGACTTTGTGGCGCGCAACACGGAGTTTAAGGAACTGGCGCACGAACTTGTTTTGCAGGTGGCATCG
>DATEBX010000045.1:0-7870 GCA_035287145.1 Patescibacteria group bacterium
TTGCCGGCCACCTGTTTCATAGCTTTGATTTGCGCGCTGCTTCCGACGCGCGAAACGGAAAGGCCGGCGTTCACCGCCGGACGGATGCCTTGGTAGAACAAGTCGGTTTCAAGGTATATTTGCCCGTCGGTAATCGAGATAACATTGGTCGGAATATAGGCCGATACATCGCCGGCTTGAGTTTCGATTATTGGAAGCGCGGTGATGGAACCGCCGCCTTGGCTCTTGTTGAGTTTGGCGGCGCGCTCCAGGAGGCGCGAGTGGAGGTAGAAGACATCGCCCGGGTATGCTTCGCGGCCCGGCGGCCGGCACAAGAGAAGCGAAAGTTCGCGGTAAGCCCAAGCGTGCTTGGAGAGGTCGTCGTAAACCACCAGGGCGTCCTGGCCTTTATCCATAAAGTATTCGCCGATGGCGCAACCGGCATATGGCGCCATAAAGCCCATAGCCGCCGAATCGGACGCGCCGGCCAGTACCACAATCGTGTGCTCCATGGCGCCTTCCTCTTTGAGTTTGGCGACAATCTTGGCGATTTTCGATTCTTTTTGTCCGATGGCGACATAAACGCAAATCACGTCTTTGCCCTTTTGATTAATAATCGTATCGATGGCAATGGCGGTTTTGCCGGTGCCGCGGTCGCCGATTATGAGCTCTCTTTGGCCCCGGCCAATCGGTATCATGGCGTCAATCGCTTTTATGCCGGTTTGCAGCGGGGTTTTAACCGATTCGCGCGCTATGACGCCGGGTGCGATTTTTTCCATCGGCATATTCTTATCTCCCTTAATGGCTGGGCCGCCATCGATAGGCGAACCCAAAGGATTGACAACCCGGCCCATCATCGCCTCTCCAACCGGTATGCTCATAACCTGGCCGGTTAGAGCAACTTGGTCACCGGCCTTTATGGTTTCGAGGTGGTCAAAGACAATCGCGCCGACACGGTCTTCTTCGAGGTTCAGCGCCATCGCGGTCGCCCTATCCCCTATCTTAAGCATTTCGGCGTAACGGCAATGCGTCAGCCCGGCGATCGAAGCGACGCCATCCGCCACTTCAACCACTTCGCCAACTTCTTCCCACTTGGCGTCAAGAGGTGTTTCGGTAATCTTTTTTTTGAGAATGTCGATGATATCGTTGGCCATAGGGTTGCTCCGGTTAAAAGAATAATGGTTTATAAGGTTTGTCAGGTTCATAAGGTTTTTAAGGTTTGTAAAGTTGCTGAAAAGGTTCCAACTTTATAACTTGATGAACTTGATGAACTTTATAAACTAACTACTTTACGAACTTTATGAACCAGTTATCGCAGATTTTATTTTTTCAATTTTGTTTTTTATGCTCAAATCCAAAACCTTATCCTTGGTTTTGATAGTCGCGCCGCCGAGCAGCCGCGGGTTAGAGAAATAACTGACATCACTTTTGGCATCATCGATTATTTCAAGGATACGTTCCTTCTCCGTGTCGCGGAGCGGCTGGGCCGAAGTTACTCGATATTGGTTTATGCCCAGCCGCTCCGCGACAACCTCTACAACTTTCTCTGCAACCGCCGAAAAACGGGTGCGGCCGCCGCGCGCCAAAATCTTTTTCAGTCCTTGAAGGGTTTGGTCAGTATTATCGGGTTTTTCAATGATTAACTCCGCGACAGCTTGGATTAACAGTTTATTTCTCGTCATGATTTGATTTGAGCAGTAATTTTATCGCTTATTTTATTTTTTGTGTCAGCCGGTATGTCTTCTTCGACAATTCGCTCGGTGGCCTTAACCACCAAAAGCCCTATCTCGCGCGCCAACTCTTTTTGCGTGTTGGCTTTATACTCTTTGATTTGCGCCCGCGCCTCGCCTACCATTTGAGCGGTGTGGGCTTCGGTCTCGGCGCGGCCCTTGGCGCGCTCGGTTTTTAGAGTATTCTCCGTTTGGATTATCATAGCTTGGGCTTCGCTTCGGGCTTTGGCAAGGGCTTGGGTAACTTTTCGGTCCAGCGCGATTTTCTCTTCCTCTATTTTCTTGGCGGTTTCGATGCTTTTGCCCACTTTGCGCCGCCTTTCCTCCAGCACTTTGACGAGGGGTTTGAAGGCAAAGCGATTCAGTAAAAAATAGATGATTAAAAAGTTAATCAACTGCGCGACAAGTATCTTCCAATCTATGCCCAGTGCGGCAATGCCTGTAGCTTCACTCATAATTTCTCTAGTTAGATATATTGTTCGAGGTAATCCGAGAACTAGCAAAGGCAGTAGTTCTCACCCCATTGGGGTTCGAACAATAATAAACAAAACTATATAAACTTAATAATCAAGGCGACGACTAGCGCGTAAATCGCGATAGCTTCGGCGAAGGCGACGGTTAGGATTAACTGCGTTTGGATTTTACCGGCGGCTTCCGGATTGCGTCCAATGGCTTCCATCGCTTTACCGGCAATCATACCGATGCCGATTGCCGGTCCCGCGCCGCCTATGGCGATAGTTAAGCCGGCGGCTAATAACCTGACAGATGATTCTTCCATACGGACTCCTCTCTAGATTAATTTTAAATTGTAAATTTAGAATTTACGAGTGCTGCTGCATGGCCATGTGAAAGAAAACTAAACTCAAAATCGTAAAAACCAATGCTTGGATTAATCCCACAAACAGCTCCAAGCCATAAAACGGCAGGGGGGCAATAAACGGTATCAATCCTGTTATAACCGCCAATAAAATTTCGCCGGCAAAAACGTTACCGAAAAGCCGAAAAGAAAAGGAAATAATCTTCGCGAATTCGGAAATTATCTCCAGGATGCCGATGCCGAAATAAATGGGGTTTCGGAAATTGAAGAATTTTTTGAAATACTTTATCCCCAGCGCGCCGATGCCGAATCGTTGAATAGCAACGACAGAGATTAGAGCCAACGCAAAGGTGGTGTTGAGGTCGGCATTGCTTGAGCGCAGCAGCGGAATAAATGTCTCACGTCCTTCTTCTACTTCTCTAAAACCGATTGAGCCGACACCGGGCAGAAGCCCAAGCCAGTTGTTAACGAGTATAAATATAAAGAAAGTTAGCCCCAATGGCAATAGCTTAAGCGCTTTTTGCCGGTCGCCGGTGATGCTTTCTGTAAGGTTTAAAAACGCTTCCACTATCCATTCGGCGACATTTTGTCGCTTTCGCGGCACGCGTCTTATGCCCCGCGTCAGCAAATAAAAAATCAGCAATATAACGAGAGTGGCGGCCAAGCCGGTGAGGAGCGAATTGGTTATGGGTAAGCCGGGGATTTTTTCCGCGGCAAGCGATATAGTCATTGTAATTAAGATACTGTTCGAGCGACTTAAGAGGAGTCGAGAACTATTCCGTATTTATTTCACCAAAAAAAGAAAAGCACCTGACGGACCTCCAGGCATCACTTACGACGCTAACAAAGTCCACGCGAAAAATCAAGACACCAAGCACAGTATAATTTCTAGTATTGACTTTTATCTGTATATGCGTCATACTCTGCGTAAATGAACGAGCCAATTCTATCTATCATTGCCGGGCCTATAGGCAACTTGGGCGACCTAACCCTGCGCGCTCTTGAAACTTTGAAGCGCGCGGACTTGGTGGTGGCGGAAGATACTCGAGTTACGCGAAAACTACTCAATCATTATGGAATTGCCAAGCCCCTAAAGTCCATCCACGAGCGTTCGTCGGTAGGCCGCATCGGGAGTTTGATGGATGACATAACAAGCCGTCGATACAGCCAAGTGGCTTATCTAACCGATGCCGGAACTCCGGGGATTTCCGACCCGGGCGGGCGCTTGACCGCGGCGGCGCGGGCGGCGGGCATACGCGTCGAACCGATTCCCGGCCCCTCGGCGCTTACCGCGCTTCTGCAAGTGGCCGGTGTCAACATCAATGACGGTTTTCTATTCCTTGGATTTCTACCCAAGAAAAAAGGGCGGCAAACATTATTGGGGCGTGTCAAGCTGGCGCGCTGGCCGGTAGTAATATATGAGCGCGGCGAGCGGCTTGGCAAAACGCTGGCACAATTCCGCGACATTTTCGGGGAGGACGCGACAGTTGTTGTAGGCCGTGAGCTGACAAAGCTTCACGAAGAGGTTGGAGTTTTCAAAATTGGAGATGCAGTTAATAGTATTATCAGTAAAAAGGGTGAATTTACTGTTTTGGTCATACCCAATAAATACCGAGGGAAATCCTATGAAACTATTTAAGAATCCGCGATATATGCGGCTTGAGTTGAAACTAACTCGGAGGGTGGCACGGGAAGAAATCGTTCGGCGCGTCTACTTGTCGGGAGAGGCCAACCAAATGGGCTTGGCAGGCATTGTGCGCTTTGACAATGATTGCGACGAAATAGCTATGGTGCTCGAGGGCGAGACGGGCAAGATTCAGCAATTCTTGGCCTTTGTCCGAAAATCGTTTGGCCGGTTTGAGCGGCTAACCTATCGTTTCAAGAAAGACAAAAACGAATTCGACCTTGTCCGTGTTGTGTAGTATTTTGTCATTGCGAGGATAGTGGTCCCTCGTATCCTCGGGATAAACTCCGCAATCTCAAGTCGCTCTAGACCCCACCCTACCTCCCCTTATCAAGGGGAGGCCCGCCCGACCCGAGGTCGGTCGAGGCGGGAGCGGAGGGGTGGTTTGCTGGATTAGAGTGTTGATTCGTGACACGATTCGCGTGTATTCGAGTGATATTCGATATCCGCGTGAATCAGCGTTATTCCATCAGCGATAATCCGCGCTATTTTCTATTGCATCTTGATTGTGATAAACTATGGTTAGAGACAAAGGAGGCGGTTCTGACGGAAAGACAACGCATAATATTGGGGGTTATTGCTGTATTTGCGCTTTTCGTGGCGGGAGTGCTCTCTTTTGTTCTGGTGCAGAATGGCACCATCCGCGCCGATATCAATCCTGCGACAAATGCATTGAAATTTGCCGGTTCGCTAGCGACCTCATCGGAAGGAGTAACGGTTAGTGTCGATGCCGAAAATCGCGATTGTCTGGTTAAAAATGTTTCCAGCCGATGGACGGTAATTGTTCAAAACGATAGCCCCGATAAGGTTGACGAGGTGTTAATTCTGAAGGTTCAGGGTATGAATGATATATCTATTGCCAATTACCAGCCCAGCTGGCAAACGCAGGGCGGGTATCAAGAGGCGGCCATAAAGATTGGCGCTATGGCTTCGGGGCAAATCGTCACGTTTGAATTAAGTGGTGTTCCTCGCTCATTCAACACGGCGCTATCGGCCAGTTTATCCGACGGCACCGGCTTTGTTTATACAACGACAGCCGGTTTGAGTGTTGCCGCGAAAAATAGCTGCTAGCAAAAATTTTATTAGTGATATGCTATAATGGTATTGCAGTGTTAATGTCACAAGAGGGCGAAAATAAAATGCTTAAACAAAAAACCCTTGCCGCGTTGATTTTTGGGTGTATGGTATTTGTGGGGGCGAGTTACGCTTTTGCGGACGATAGTGGTCTTCCTTCTCCCCCATATTTTCCTCCCGACCCGCCGACAATCGGTTTAACGGACACGACGGAAACGCAAACCAATGAAACAGCAACGGTTGCCTCTGCTACTACTACGGCTTCAACCACCTCGTCCGGCCCGGCCGATGTCGCGTTGGTTGTTGGCTTGGGGGTAATAGCGATTTTAAGTTTACGCAAGTATTCCCGCCAGAAAAAATACAGCTTATAGCTCGGATGTGTCATTGCGAGGATTGCCGAAGCAATCTAGGAAGCCATCCAACTTTTCATAAAATCAAGGAGTAAGATATGCCCTTCACTGCCAAAAAGTTTTTTCCAACTCTCTGGGGAATTTTATTTATCGCCGTCTGTGTCGCCCTGTTGGTTCTCGGCGGCGGCAACAAACAAAAAACCCTTGCCGCGTCCAGCGCTACTGGCACCTGCACGGCAAATCTCAATGTGACGGGAGCGAGAGAAGGGACGATTACGCGGTCAGGTAGCGGCCTTGCCTCCGCCGTTTCTAACGCTAATAGTTATGGTTTATCGGACAGTAGTTATCGCTCTTCTGGTGTGGCAACGGTTACTGTTCCGAGAGGTGGAGCCGTATCACTAAGTTCCACGTGTTCGAATGATAGTTATTGCGGTATCGCATATTTCTGGGTTAGTGCCACGGGCCACAAAGCTTGCGTGGATCATGGAGGTTCGTGTCCCGTGAGCTCAAATATTACATTAAGTAGCGGTTGGCTGGTCTTACGCGAGAAAGTATTTGGTGCCCAAGCAGTTTGTTTGCCGAAATCTTCGGGCGACGACGGAGGCGGTGGTGGCGGAGGGGGTACTACCGCGACCCTTTCAACTTCTCCCAGGGTACTAACACTAGATGTGGATGAAATAAAAACAGTCACTGTAAGTAAATCGGACAATACTCTAAAAAACTTCCGTGTCGAATCTAGTGATGGCGGGATGGTGCGATTACATAGAGTAGCGACTCCGGATTCAAGCGACTGGAACGAAAATATAAGTGTTATTGGTACTGGTACTCAATTCAAAATGAAGGGTATCAGTCGAGGTACGACAAATATTGTAATCAAGGAATTTTCCGGTGGGGAACAAGCTGGATCCGTAATGGTTTATACGGGAGTTAATAAGACTGCAAGCGTCACTGTCTCCGAGGATGGCAGTGGCAATGATGACACTACAGAATTAACCGTTGAACCAAGTAGCGTTACGTTAGAAGTAGGCGGCTCGGCGGTAATAACTGTCACCGGTCTCAGTGCCGATGATAGTAGTCCAAATAGTATTTTCCGAATTAGTAATAATACAGTTCCAACAGTTGCCTCGTCGAGTACCCCATTTTACTACAATAGCGGAGCTTCGAGGAGAGGCACTTTTACTGTTACGGGTCTAGCGGAGGACGAAACTGTTATGACTGTGAGCTCGGGTAATAGTATTACTCCGCAGGATGTTACCGTCAGGGTTGTTCCCGCTCCTCCTGTCAACACCGACTCCGACGGTGATGGTGTTGATGACTCAATTGATATATGTATCGGTGAACCCGGCAGCCAGGTAAATATGATTGTTGATGCCACCGGTTGCGAAATAACCATTGTTGACGAGGGCGATACGCCTCCGGGCCGTCCAGATTTTGGTGATTTCATCCCTCCCGTCGGACCCATTGAAGACGAAGCCGCTACGCCTCCGGTCAGACCCGTCTTCAGACCTTTTGTTGAGTGCGCTAAGGAGCTAAACATCGTACCCTATGCTTGGAATATGCTGACCTACCCGTTCGTGCCGCCCTCCGGTTCAGCTACTTCAACCGATATCGGAGCGGTCTTTGCCTGGGATTATAGCAATATATATAGCTTTGTCAGTATCAACCCACCTTCTTATATTGCCGGCGCGAACGGCAAAGCGGGTAAAAGTTTCTGGTCAAAAAGCATCTATCCCTCACTCTGTTTGGTGGGTAGCGGTTTCGCGCCCCTTACAGGTACTCAAGAGATTAATTTCCCTGCCGACCAAGAGGCCTACTATGAGCTCAATATGACCGGCAACCCGTTCATTGCCGAGTTGCCATGGGTAAACGTTAAAGTCAACGATGAGACCATACAGCAAGGGTTCCAAAGCCGCAATATCGCTGCCATATTCCTCTTTGACCCGACTCTTAACAGCTACGTAACTTACTACGACGCCGCTCGTTTCACGACAGTTCAACCGCCCAATCCTCATGCTTACACCGAATTGTCGGGCGCGACCTTGGCGCCCTACCGCGGCTTCTGGCTTATGACCAAAGACGGCGTAGCCGCCACGGTAACGTATGACAATACTCCGTAATGCACTAGCGTATTTATTCGTGTCCAACGTTCTCTGTCATTCCGTGCTACGATACGGAATCCAGGCCTCTCTGGACCCCGCATCACTGGTGCGGGGTGACAATACTGCTGTGCGGGGTG
>DATEBX010000046.1:0-9661 GCA_035287145.1 Patescibacteria group bacterium
CCGCGAAGCTAAGGGATTGGCTAAAGGCGGCATAACTCACATCATCCTGCTTGGCCAAAATGTTAACTCCTACGGACTTTCCGGCTTTATGTCGCGCGACCTGCGCAAAAATCGCTCGCCGGCAGGCAAATTATGGACCCCCGCTAATCCGTCGCCTTTTGTCAAACTGCTCAAGCGCCTGGATAAAGTTCCGAAGCTTGAGAAGATAACTTTCCTCTCCCCCAACCCACAGGATATGTCGGGCGATTTGATTGACTGGATGAAGAAGTCGCCTAAATACGGCAGAGGATTGAACCTCCCCCTGCAGTCGGGCAGCGACCAAGTGCTTAAGCGGATGAACCGCCGTTATTCTCAAAGACAGTATCTTGCTTTAGTCAAGCGCATACGCCGAGCCGTTCCCGGTATATTCCTCTCCACCGATATCATCGTGGGTTTTCCGGGCGAGACAAAAAGCGACTTTCTTGAATCTAAAAAAGTCGCGAAGATTTGCGGCTTCCAAAAGGCCTTTATTGCTATGTACTCGCCCCGCGCCGGCACGGCGGCGGCGAAGATGCCGGACGACGTCCCCCGCGCCGAGAAGAAAAGACGCTGGGAAGTGCTGGAAAAGATGATAAATCAACGCAGTAATCACGAAAATACACGCGAATAGGTCGCTAATTACGCGCGAATATGGCACGCTAATCCTGCAAACCACCCCTCTTATCCTCCCCTTGATAAGGGGAGGTTGGGTGGGGTAATGCACGAAAATGCAGAATGAGTATTAAGTATTGAGCTGGCGCAAAAAGTCGGCTACTTTTTGAGAGCCTTTATCGCCCACGCCATACTCCCGGACGGCAATGGTTTTGGCGGACTGTTCTTTCTCACCGACAACCAGGAGATAGGGTATTTTCTCGAGCTCTCCTTGGCGGATTTTTTTACCCAAGGTTTCGTTCGACTCGTCAATGGTAGCGCGAACCCCGGCTTTGTTCAGTTGTTTTAATACTTCACGGGCGTATGATAGTATCTTGTCCGAGATCGGCAGGATTCTGGTTTGTTCCGGCGCGAGCCACAGCGGGAAAGCGCCGGCGAAGTGTTCGATTAAAACACCGATAAAGCGCTCAATGCTGCCAAAAATTACGCGGTGGAGCATAACGGGGCGCCGGCGCTCGCCGTCGGCGGCGATATACTCCAAATTAAAGCGCTCGGGCATGGCGAAATCGAGCTGGACCGTGCCGGCCTGCCAGGTGCGGCCAATGGCATCGGCGATATGAAAGTCAATTTTCGGCCCGTAAAAAGCGCCATCGCCGGCATTGATCTTATAACGCAAGCCGCGTTTTGCAAGCGCGCTCTTGAGCGCCGCCTCCGCCCGCTGCCAATCCTTGTCCGAGCCGATGGAACCCTCACTGGGGCGAGTCGAAAGCTCAAGATGGTATTGTAATCCTAAACGGCCGTACATCTTATCGGCCAGCTCGATGACTTTTATCACCTCGTCTTCAATTTGGTCGTCAAGGCAAAAGATATGAGCATCGTCCTGATGAAAGGCCCGCACCCGCAGTAGGCCGTGCAAGGTTCCGGCCAATTCATGCCGGTGAACCTGTCCTATCTCCGCCCATTTTATGGGGAATTCGCGGTAGGAATGAATGGCTTCCTTGTAGAGCAAGAGCGCGCCCGGGCAGTTCATAGGTTTGACCGCGAAATCGCGCTCGTCAATTTTCGTAAAGTACATACTGTCTCGGTAATGGTCCCAATGCCCCGACCTCTCCCACAGTTCGCGCGCCATAATCACCGGTGTTTTGACCTCGGAATAACCGGCGCCGAGGTGCTCCTCACGCCACCAACCCACGAGATTATTCCAAAGTATCATACCTTTCGAGTGCCAGAAGGGAAAACCGGGGGCTTCCGCGTGAAATGTAAAAAGTCCCAGTTCAGCTCCCAGCCGGCGGTGGTCCCGTTTCTCCGCTTCCTCCCGACGGCGCGCGTAAGCGTCCATTTCTTTTTGTGTTGAAAAGGCCAAACCGTAAACTCTCTGAAGCATAGTATTTTTCTCACTCCCCTTCCAGTAGGCGCCGGCAACACGGTCAAGCTTAAAGGCAATGGTTCGCAATTCTCGAGTTGACGCGACGTGAGGACCCAGGCAGATATCGGTAAAGTCGCCTGTTTTGTAAACAGACGCTTTGTCCTGGCCGTCGTTTTTTAGGTCGCGGAGCAACTCAACCTTATAAGCTTGCTTGGCTTGTTCTTGTTCTTTAATTAGGGAATCAATACCTGCTTCCGATTTATCAAAAGATAACTGCTTGCCTATGAGAGCGCGCAATTTTTTTTCGATGTGCGGCAAGTCCTCGGGCGTTAAAGTCCGGGGTAGGTCGAAGTCGTAATAAAAGCCATCGTCAATCGCCGGCCCCATGCCAAGCTTGGCGCCCGGAAACATATCACTTACCGCCGCCGCCAATATATGGGCGAGTGAATGCCGAATCAACGATATGTCGGCTGTTTTTTCTACCATATAAGCAAATTCTACCGCCTTATCGTCTCCTTAACAAGACGCCAGCAATCTTGTACCACCTTGTCAACGCCTTGATTGGCATTCACTACTTTCCAACGATATTTTTTCGCCAGCTGCAAGTATCCGAGATTAACTTTTTTATGGAAACGCAAACTTTTAGCTTCAAAAACATTAACTTCGCCCGTACTTTTACTCCTCTCTAAACCCCTGCGATGGTCAACATCCAGAACAACCACCATCGACGTTTCAATGCCGCTTAAAATCTCACCGTGCCATCTGTGAATTTTCGCCAGGTCTATTCCGCCGACTAATCCCTGATAAACATACGACGAAGGATAGCTGCGATCTGCCAGTACTATGGTCCCCTTTTTCAATGCCGGTTGTATCACTTCATCAACCCATATCGAGCGAGAAAGCAGAAAACCTAGCAGTTGAGATAGGGGTGTTAGTTTATGATTGAGTATAATATCCCTTACTTTCTCTGCCGCTCGACTTCCTCCCGGCTCGCGTGTGATTAGATATTTAATCTTTTCCTTCTTGAGTCCCAGGCCAATTTCTTTGATGACCGTACTTTTGCCCGACCCCTCGCCACCCTCAAAAATAATAAGCTTCCCTTTTTTCATAAAATCTTAATTTTAACTTCCCCCATTACCACCGCGTAGGTGGTAATGGGGGGTCATTATGATAACTCTAATAAGCGGTACTTTAATTGTCCTTTTTGGCCGCTGCCGGTTACTTTGATATTCTTAAATGCCGAGTAGTCAGGGAAATAGGTGTCGGCGGCGGGCGAGTCGTCTACCACCGTGAGATATAGCTTATCCGCCAGCGGTAGGGCTTGGGCGTAAACCTGCCCGCCGCCGATGAAAAATATCTCATCCGTATCCTCTTTTCGCGCGGCGGCAAGCGCATCGCTCATGGAATGGGCAATAATAGTATGTTTGGCGTGAAAATCCTTGTCTTGTGACAAGACAATATTGCGCCTGTTGGGCAACGGCTTACCCCCAAGGGATTCAAAGGTCTTTTGTCCCATAATCACAGGGTGCCCTGTAGTTACTTTACGAAAGTGCTTTAGGTCTTCAGGCAACTGCCAGAGTAATTTATTATCCTTGCCAATCGCCCGATTCCTGCCAATACAAGCAATCAGGCTGATAAGAGGAGGGTTCATGATTATGTTATAAAGTTTATAAGGTTTATAAGGTTCGATACTTTACGAACTTTAGAAACTTTACGAACTTTATAACTCCCCCTAAATGGCAATCGGTGCTTTGATGCCCGGGTGGCACTTATAATTAACGAGCTCAAAGTCCTCGAAGCGGAACTTAAATATATCCTTGACTTTAGGGTTAAGCTTCATGGTGGGAAGCGGGTAGGGTTTGCGCTTAAGCTGCGTTTTAACCTGCTCGTAATGATTCTTGTATATATGAACATCACCGTTAGTGTGAATGTATTCGCCTGGTTTGAGTCCGGTAACTTGCGCCATCATCATAGTGAGAAGCGCGTATTGAGCGATGTTGAAGGGCGCACCTAGAAATACATCGTTAGAGCGAATGTAGAGCTGGCACGACAGCCGACCGTTGGCGACAAAAAACTGAAACAGCGTGTGGCACGCCGGCGGAGCGCTCTTTTTGCCCTTAATGAGAGTTTGCAGATCGCCAACGTTCCACGCGCTGACCATTATGCGACGAGATTCGGGATTGTTCTTAAGAAGGTCGATGGCTTGGGCGATTTGATTGATTTTTTGGCCATCCGCCGTTTCCCAACGAACCCATTGTTTGCCGTAAATCGGGCCGAGTTCACCCTTATCATCTGCCCATTCATCCCAGATTGTGACACCGTGGTCGTTTAGATACCTGATATTTGTGTCGCCGCGCAAAAACCACAACAGCTCGTAAATAATTGATTTGAGATGCATTTTTTTGGTCGTTACCAATGGAAAGCCCTTGCTCAAATCAAACCTCGTCTGATGGCCGAAAATGCCGCGCGTGCCCACACCCGTGCGGTCGTTTCTCTCGACCCCCTCGTCCATAATTTTCTTCATAAGGTCTAGGTATTGTTTCATAAGATAGTTTGTAAGGTTTATAAGGTCTGAAGGGTTTGCTACTTTACGAACTTTACGAACTATCCTAACCGTCAACTCCCGGTAATGGAAATTTTATTGCAAAACGGATAACTTTCTTTGACACCGACGATTCCGACGATTTGCCCGTCAAACATTCATCTATCAAGATGGCGATGGTGGTCATATCTTTGGGACGCATACCTCGCGAGCTAATAGCCGGTGTACCCAGGCGAATGCCGCTGGTCACAAACGGCGGCTGCGAGTCAAAAGGAATGGTGTTTTTATTGACCGAAATGCCCACCTCATCCAATTTATTCTGCGCTTCTTTGCCCGTCAAGCCCTTTTTTGAGACGTCAATAAGCATAAGGTGGTTGTCGGTCCCGCCAGAGATGACGCGGTAACCTAATTCATCTAGCGCAGCGGCCAGTGCTTGAGAATTTTCGACAATCATCCGCGCGTAACGCTTGAAGCCCCCCGTCATAGCTTCGGCAAAACACACCGCTTTGGCGGCGGTAATATGGTCGTGCGGTCCACCTTGGAGTCCCGGGAAGACCGCTTTATCTATAGCACGGGCGTACTTTTGCTTACAAAATATCACCGCCGAGCGTGGGCCGCGCAGTGTCTTATGGGTAGTGGTTGTTACCACGTCGGCTGACCCGAAAGGTGTCGGATGGACGCCGGCGGCGACCAGCCCTGCGATGTGTGATATATCGGCCATCAATATGGCGCCGGCGCTTTTAGCGATGGCGGCGAATTTCTTGAAATTAATAACCCGGGGATAGGCCGTCGCTCCGCAAATAATAAGTTTGGGGTTTTCTTTGCGGGCAAGGCGGGAAATCTCGGCGTAATCCAGTTTTTCCGTTTTTTTGTCCACGCCGTAGCTCACAACTTTGTACGCCTTGCCACTGAAGCTGACCGGCGAGCCATGTGTCAAGTGGCCGCCTTGGTCAAGACGCATGCCCATAATTTTATCGCCGAATTCCAAGAGCCCAAAAAAAACCGCCATATTGGCCGGACTGCCGGAGTAGGGTTGGACATTGACGTGATAACCGGTTTTAAACAATTTTTTGGCTCGAGCTATCGCCAACTCCTCGACCTCGTCCACCACGCGGTTGCCGCCGTAATAGCGCTTCCTTGGGTACCCTTCGGAATATTTATTGGTAAGCACCGAACCCATTGCTTCTAAGACCGCCCCCGAAACATAGTTTTCCGAAGGTATGAGTTCAATCCCTTCCCGCTGGCGCTTTATCTCCTCGCCAATCAAGCGGGCGACTTTGGAGTCGGTAGGCGCTATTCGACTTTTTCCCATATATGCCTCACTTCTCCGACTAAATACATTGAGCCGGTGGCTATAATAACTTCGTCATTTTTAACTTTTTCTATCATTTCCCGCACGGCCTTGCGGGCACTGAAATTGATGCTCAAAACAGCCGGTTTTTTAAAATGTGTCCGTGCCGCCCCCAGCGCCGCCGTGGCGTCAAGCGGTTTAAGCGACTTATTGGAAAATTCGGTCAGCATAACGCGCTTGGGTTTGAGACGATTTAATATTATCATCATTTCTTCAAAATCCTTGCCTTTTTTGAAACCCAGCACCAAATTGACATTTTGCTCCTTGAAAAGTTTGCGCACGAGACGCACAAATGACTTCATTTTGTCGGGGTTGTGCGCGCTGTCGAGCACAACAATCGGTTTTGCATTGACTATCTCGAACCGACCGGCAATCTTGACCGTCTCGAGGCCTTTGACCACCGCGGTATGGTTGATTTTCTTAAAACCGCGCCGCTTGGCGAGAGCGTTACTGGCTAATACCGCCATAACGGCGTTCTTGACTTGATAAGCGCCCGTTAGACCGATTTTCAAATTCTGCCCCTTGAAACGCACCGTTCCTATATCAGCAACTATGTGACTGGGCAACACTTTTTTCACCTTGAATTGTGCCGTTTTCCCGGTTATTAGGTGGCATTTCAACTCTTTGGCTCGCTTAATGATAACCTGCGCCGGCTTGGTTTGGGTTATGCCGCTCACGACAACAGTTTTGGGTTTGATGATGCCCGCTTTGACCGACGCGATTTCTTCGAGCGTATTGCCCAGCATGCCTATGTGGTCCATACCGACATTGGTGATAATAGACACCAGGGGATTGACAATATTGGTCGAATCACCGTAGCCGCCGGCGCCAACCTCGATAGCGGCGACATCAACCTTTTTCTTGACAAAAATATAGAGCGAAATGGCCGTCAAAAATTGAAAATAATCCGGCGCGCCGTACGAACCTTTGGCGACGGTTTTATCGAACGCTTTTTTGGCGCGGTTAGCCGCTTCCAAATACTGGACCTTGGTCACATAGCGGCTGTTAATTTGCGTTCGTTCTCTCACCGATTGCAGGTGGGGTGACGTATGAGTGCCTACGCGGTAGCCAGCGGCGCGCAGAATGCTCGAGAGAATCGCCGCCGTTGACCCCTTGCCGGAAGTGCCGGTGACATGTATAACCTTAAGTTTTTTCTCGGGCTGGCCCATCTGCGCCATAAGGTAAAACATCCGGTCGGCGCGAAGAACGGATACGCCCGGCTTGGCGCGGTGCAGTCGTCCGATAAATCGGACCGCCTCCTGATAATTTTTAAACGGTTGGTCTTGGCTCATTAACCGGTGCTCCCAAAGCCGCCGCGCGTGCGGCGATTAATTTTTGTTTCCGTGAATTCGCCCCTGGCAATTTTGACAAACATACCCTGGGCGACGCGCTCTCCACGCTCCACTACTACCATCTTATCAGTAAAATTGAAAACTTGGACCATTACTTCGTCCTCTGGCCCGCAATAATCGCTGTCAATAACCCCTACGCCATGTGGTATGAGCAGACCGTATTTACGCGGTGTACTGGAGCGGGGCACAATAGCCAGCATGTACCCCTTGGGTGTTTCAACTACCACATTGCCGGGCACCAGTCCCAAGGAACGGGCGTCGATTTTCGTGGTCGTTCGCGCTAAAAAATCAAAAGCCGCTGCGCCCGCAGTCTCATATTTTGGCAACGGCAAACCCTTGTCAATTCTAGATATTCTTACTTTCAATATGTTCCTCTTGTTCTAAAAACAATACTAATATTAAAAACTGGCAAATGTCTAATTTCTAATTGCTCTAATTTCTAAAGCGTACCGTTTGGGTCATTGGCCTACGGCTCGGAGAGCCTCTGGCTCGGAGAGGGAATTGGGACTTGATTAGAAATTAGTAATTAGGACTTAGAAATTTTCATTTTCCGAGGTACTCCATCTTTACTTTGGCTTTCTTGGCCAGTTTCAATACCTTAGACGAAGCGCCGTAACGACTCTCGTAAAACTCACCGTAAACAACGCGGGTTATGCCGGCATTGACTATGAGCTTGAAGCAGTCGTAGCAGGGTGAAGCGGTGGTGTAAATGGTGGCGCCGTCAACCGATGTGCCGTTCTTGGCGGCTTGGGCGATGGCGTTGGCTTCGCCGTGAACCGTGCGGACGCAGTGCCCCTCGACCATCTCGTGGCCGACATCATCGCAATGCGCCAAGTTGCGCGGCGAGCCGTTATAACCGGTCGATAATATTACGCGGTCGCGGGAAATGACGGCGCCGACATGCTTGCGGTCGCAGGTCGCTCGTGTCGCCACCACCCCGGCAATCGCCATAAAATACTTATCCCAGGTTGGGCGTGGGTTTTTTACCGGTTTGGATTTGCTGATAGATTTCTTCGGCATTCTTGTTTAATATATCTATGGAACCGTCGTTGACTATGAAATACTGCGCCATATCGATACACTTTTTAATGTTTTGAACATTAGCGTCGGTACCCTCCATCTCTTTTTTTTCCTTTTCGCGCATCTCATCAATGGTCATTGGATCGCCCGGCCTGTGGCGCGACTGCATACGCTCAAAGCGCAGCTCGATGGGTGCGTCGACAGCAATCAGATGGAAATTACCGAGGGATTTTAGGTACTTTATCTCGCCGGTTTGGCGCAAACCCGTGACAACCACCTTGTCGGTTTTGGCCTTTTTTTCCATAACTTGGCGCGACAGATACTCCGGCCCGTGCTCGTCGCGTAATTTATTAGCCAATTCTCTTAAATTATCGCGCGTCGGCTCTATGCCCCGCTCCTTAGCAATTTCCACCGCCACCGCGCCGGTTGAGAAATGCTCGAAACCTTCATTGTGCTCAAAATACTCCGCCACCGTGTCTTTGCCGGCGGCAAACGTTCCCGTCAGTCCAATTATCAATTTGTACCTCCTTTTCTTTTATATAGGAATTATCTTTTTTAGGCAAATTCGACAAGATGAAGTTTGTACTACAATAATTTTTCCCGTAGGCCACGATTCATCGTGTCACCCACAAGCTAAAGCTTGTACTACGGTTTTTCAGCCATTCGCGTGTGATATTCGAGTACGATATACTTGTATGCCCAAACTCATTTTTCTGAACCTGCGGAGCTTAGCGGAGTCCCTCCATAGCTCCTCCGACTGAAACGTCGGAGCGAGCGAAGGGGGACAAATTGCACACTTCCGAAGTGTGCAGAGCGGTTTTGGCTTCGTGCGTCGTATCAGCGTGATTTGGATTCACATGTCACTACTTTACGAACCTTATAAACTTTATGAACTTTACAAACCACGCTCACGCATTCGCGTGATGATTTATACCATTAACACTGCGACAATTCTGGGGTAAACTAAAACTATGAAATCCATACAGAATAAAAAAGCCCGTTTTAACTATGAGCTCGGCGACAATTACGAAGCCGGCATTGTGCTAATGGGCGATGAAATCAAGGCCGTCAGAGCCGGCAAAGTATCACTCGCCGGCAGTTTCGGGCGCATCCTTTATAACCAGAAAAAAGAACCGGAGCTTTGGCTGGTTAACGCGCACATTGATTCCAAAACCCACCATCCGACCCGCAGCCGCAAGCTCTTGGTTCACCGGCGGGAAATTACCAAACTCATTGGCCAAACGCAAGAAAAAGGACTGACTCTCATCCCCGTAAAAATTTACTTTCAGCGCGGCCGAGCCAAAGTCGAGCTCTCCCTCGGGCGCGGACGGCTGGCTCACGACAAACGCGAACTAATAAAAAAACGCGATATAGAGCGCGAACTTAGGAGGAGTTAGATA
>DATEBX010000047.1:0-16690 GCA_035287145.1 Patescibacteria group bacterium
AAAGTAAGTCACGTGAGCAAACTTCTCCGTCTCCGCCGTATGGAATTGGCTAAGACCGGCGCGCGCCACCATCTCGCCCAAGGGGTTGCGCGACTCCGCCGGCGCCGGCGCCGCCACCATCGGCACCAGGGTATCGGAATAATACTGCGTTAGTGTGCAAACATAAAGGTTTTCCGGCCGCGCGAAGTTTTGCAGTTTAACATCAATCTTTTTCTGAAATCGGTCAAAGGGGGCAAGCAGCTGGCGCGCGCGGTCGGAGCGGTAGTTGAAAAAAACAATCGCATCATTGGTCCCCACCTTACCGCCGCCGCCAATGACCGACGGCTCTATAAACTCATCTGTTTTGCCGTTTTGATAATTCGCTTTGATGGCTTCCCCGACCGAGCAGTATTGGGTGCCGGTGTTTTTAACAAACAAATCAGCGGCTTTCTGTGTCCGGTCCCAGTTATTGTCGCGGTCCATGGCAAGATAGCGGCCAATGATGGTCGCGATTTGCCCCGCGCCAAACTTGCGGCACGCGGTCTCGACCTGTTTGGCGAAGGCCGCCGCTTTTTTCGGCGGCGTGTCACGGCCGTCAGCGATAAAATGGATATAAACTCGCGGCAGTTTGTGCGTGCCGGCAATTTCAATGAGTTTAGCCAAGTGGTCTATGTGGCTGTGCACGCCGCCGTCCGACACCAAACCAATGAGATGCAGAGCGCTTTGGTGCTCGGTAACGTGGCGAACGGCTTTGACTATGGCCGGGCTCGCCGCCAGCTGGCCGCGCGCGATAATTTGGTTGAGTTTGGGGAGATTTTCCCAAACTATGCGGCCCGAGCCGATATTGGAGTGCCCCACCTCGGAATTACCCGGCTCGCCGGGTAATATGCCAACCTCCGTGCCCGATGCCATTAAAAGTGTTTTGGGGTAAGTGGCATAAACATAGTCGAATACCGGCGTTTGAGCCGCCAGCGGCCCGTTGCCCTTTTCGCTCGCGCCTATTCCCCACCCATCAAGGATTATGAGGAGTACTTTGGCCGCAGCGCCGGTTGGGCGTGGGGTGCTAAATGAATTTTGATTATTATTTCCTACATCCAAACTTTGGGGTTCCAAGCGCCTCCTTTTCTATCTAATTATAGCAGATGATAAGTGTTAGTTTACTCCATTGCCGTCCAAACAGTGATATATTGTTATAAAGACGAGCATAATTTGATTTTTGAATTATTATGAAATACGTTATTTGGTTTATTCTTGCCGGTTTTATCGTCGGTGGGGCAATTGTTCTTCTGCCGGGCAAAACGAGCAACAATGGCCAGCTTGACCCACGCTATCTTTCAAGCGCTAAGAGCCAATTTCAAATGTATCAAACAAAAATCAAGATGGACTATAGCACCGGTCCCTGCCTGGGAACACTGCCGCTCAATGACGACTGGGTTATCGATATCGCCCACAATCCCCGCCAAGCCATTGACGATGAGCCGGCCAATCAATGTGCCGCCTACCGCGAGGGCAATGCGCGACACTTTATTGAGCTCGACCCGTCAGGTAATTTAATCCAATACAAATAATCAAAGGGTAGTCAACGGCGAGTGAGAGTACGTTTGAAGTGTCGGCTGTTTAGTGCCTTAGCATAAACTTTTTCGATGCGGTCCGTAATGGCTTTTTCGGCAAACCGGCGCATAACTTCTCGTCGCCCCTCTTCGCCAAGCCGCCGAGCCAGAGTATCGTTGAGCAGCATCTTCTCCAAAGCGTCAGCTAGCTGTTCCGGCTTGCCATAGGACACCACCATACCGTTTTGCTTATGATGAACTATCTCGGGCAAAGCGCCGCGGTTGGTCACTATTACCGGCACCCCCAACGCCATTGCTTCAATTACCGCCCGTCCAGCTGTTTCGGCGCGTGAATTCTGCACATAGCAGTAAAAGTGGCGCATGGTTTCAACGATATCGTCCGTCGGCGATTTTACGGAAACCAAGCCGGAGAGCTTGAATTTTTTTACGCGGCGGCGGATGATTCGTTCGAGCGGTCCCGTGCCGATTATTTGGCAACGCCAGTCACACGGCAATTTTTTTTCGCGCAAGGTAGCTAACGCTTCCAGAAGGGCAAGATATCCTTTCTGAACATTTAGAGAGCCAATGGAGCCGATAATTTTCGGCAAACCCTGCGGCTTGAGATATCTTTTTGGACTAATAAAATCGGGGTTGAGCATATTAGGGATAACCACCAGCTTGCCGCGCGGCGCAATCTTGCGTTCGAGTAAAAATGCTTTGACGCTGCCGGAAATGGCAATCGTGACATCGGTATAACGGTCCATTAATTTGAGGCCGCGCAACTGGAATTCCTCCCATACTCGGCTCGTCAAATGATATTCCTTTGTCCACAAATGTTCGGTATAAACAACGGCCATACTTTTAAGTTTTCGCGCCGCCATACGCCCGAGCCAACCGCCGCGCAGGCCGTGGCAATGGATAATATCCGGCTTAACGCGCCCCAGCGCAGCGCGAATTTTATGGTCGGCTTTCCGGTCGAGCGGCGAGCCCATGGCTATTACCTCGACCTTTATTTTGGCCTCTCGCAGGCGGGTAACCATCGCCCCGGGCGGACAAATTACCGTGACGGTATGTCCCCGTTTTTTAAGCGCTTGGCTCAAGATAAAAACGTGGCGCGGCGCGCCACCCATAGTCCCATCTCCAACAATTTGGACAATAGAGAGCTTTGTTTGCATAGCTAGATAATGCTAGTACTTAGGATACCGAGTTTTATAGTAGAAGTTTAGTAGGTTATATCTATATTGTCCATACTTCAACCCGTTTGCCAATTTAGCAACAATACTGCCCACGCTTTTACTCTGGTACTTACTGGTGGAATTATTGACATACACCGAAACCGACATCCCGCCCATATTACCCGACGAATCTTGCGCCCCGCCGGTAATCATTATTCCTCCGTTGGGGTATTTAGTCGTATCCCACGAATAAATGATGGAGGATTTATCGGCTACGGCAACTTGTTTACCTCCAATCTTCAACCAAACCTTTGAAACTTTGGCGTTGTCGGTTGCCGCGACGGTAATACTGACAGTCTTACCAACCTTTTGGAGTTGAGATACACCCCAGATACTAACCAAGGGTTTCTGGGTATCATTTTCCCCCCCTCCTCCATCGTCTCCGCCTCCGGTGGTATCGGTGATGGTAACAGGCACGCTTATGGACTGTTTTGGTTTGCTTGAATCGCTAATACTAAACGAGTCGGAGCCGAGCTTATTGCCCGTTACGTAGACAATATTGCCGGTATTTTTACTTAATTCCGTTTTACAGTTCTTTTTTCCGCATTGCGAAACGGAAAATGGCGCCTCTCCTCCGCTAATTTTTCCGGAGATACTTCTGTCCTTCTCGACTGTAACCGGCGACGGCGAAAAAGATAACGCTCCAGCCTGCGTGATATTTACATTGACGGTTCTTTCCCCCCTTGGGCTACTTGAATCGCGAACAATTATCATTGTCGACTTGCCTACGCCCGGACTTAAAGCTTTGACCCTATATTTTGTTTCTTTCTTTGTCTCTGAACTTTTTGTCACGCTAACGTAACTTGGATTTTGAATTGTTAATGCGTAAGGCGTCTTTCCTCCGCTAACATTAATTAGCGTTCCGTTTGTGCCAACTTGCAAGGTAAGAGAAGTCGGATTAACGGTCAAAGATGTCGTCGGTTCGCAGGCCGTTAGTTTGGCAAAATCAATCGTCTGCAACGAGAAGCTCTTGGTCGTATTGAGAGTGAAGGGTCCGGCAATAGTTTTGACTTCGTTTTTGCCGCATTGGGGGTTTTTGACAATGGCTTTCAAGTCAAACTTCTCCATTTCTCCCAATAGTATTCGGCGCGTTACGTCATTGGTGTACAACTGGCTACCCGGTTTATCATCCATCTTAATATAGTCATTGGCGTAACCGCACCACGTTCTTGTTTTTAGCGGGTCAAGCTCGGGCGGATTGGTGATATCACCAACGGGAATACTAATTTCTCGGTCGGTTGATGGAACAATGATTATCTCCGCGTTTTGCGATACATAGCCCGCCGGCAGTTTAGATATTTTGACGGGGATATTGTGGCTTTCGTTATTAACTTTCTTGAAAACCCCAGTCTTAATTTCTTCCGAGGTGTAGTCCTTGCCCAACGGCCCGCCGGTATTTGGACGAGGATTTGACATAAGCGTTATCAGCTCGGGAGCATGGATATAGTTGTCATCATCAAGCACGCCGCAAAATGTACTTAGCGCCGTTGAAAGATACTTTTTTATAAAATCATATACATTGTCAGGTATTTCCTCTCCCAATGTAAAGTTAAGGCTATTATATCTTGACGAGAGTGTTACCGCATCCAAACTATCCCACATATGCCGCGAAAACGATTCGGCCCAAAATTCCGCCGTATTTTTTAGAAAATATTTCGAGGAGTCGGGAGAAATTATTATGTCGGTGCTTGGCTTCTCTTTAGTGCCAAAAAGAGGAAAAAGATTATTCCAATTAACTGTCCCCGAGTATCTTCCACCATTGTTCGTTAATTGAAGGCCAATACCGCCCTCGTCAATTACGTGACCATATTCGTGAGCTAAAATATATTTTCTCAAGGTCTCATCGGTGCTAAGTTGGGTGAAAGAACTATCAATGGCGATATTTGCCTGCCCCGACGAAACATACGCCGACGGTGTGTTGGACAAATTATTAGAAAAAAATAGTAATTTGGGAGTTGGCGCGTAAATGCCGGGTTTATCTGTTTCGAGAGCGCAAATTATCGTTGCCAGCCAATCCACCGTTCCTTGAAGCGCATTGCCACTCCACCATTTGGGCTGTTCTTCGGGACTAGAGGCAAAATATTGAGCTTCAAACTGCCGTGTTTTATTTTGACAATATTTATTACTTGAAGTGCCGGTTAGCGTCTTGGTGGCGACGGAGGTAGAAAGAGGCCACATATAGATCTCGGAAGTTAATACCGACAAGGATGACCCCCCAGAAGAGATAGAAAGTGTATTAGTGACAGGACTTTCAAACGCGGGTAAACCGCCCTCTTTGATGACAGTTACTTTTACCTCAGCGGGCGTTTCGTCATGAAATATATAATCCACGCCACAAGTTCCTCCAGCATCAGTCGTACAGTTTCCGATCGGGGTCTGGGCATCGCTTCCCGTAACCACGATTTTCGCGCCCTGGATTGGCTCTCTCCCGTAATTACTGGCTTCCCTACCATCATCGGGTCTAATGCTTGAAAGCGCATTATAGACTTTAAAGATCAGCATCGCTTTCCCGGCCGGAGTAGTCGCGGTTGTTGTTTGCGTTTGAGGAGTAGTATCTGCAGTATTTAAAGAATATTTCGGCTTCAGTATTATCTGCTTGGCACCCCCCAGAACCTCTTTCGTTAGAGGCAAGTGGCTAATGTTATCAAATTTATAAGCCGTGTCTTTGCCTGCCCTATCGGGTAATGAATCCGCTAGGGTGGCCTGCAGATAGTCACCAGCTTTGAGCCGGTTTCTTAGTTCTCGGGGCACTATGAAACAACCTTGGGAATCGGATGTTAAGGTGTAACCCGCGCTCCCACTCTCGCTGGCGCCAAAAAGCGGCACCAGCGCTTTTATACCCTTAATACCTATATTCCCATCGACCACCTTTATAGGACAGTTTGCATAAGGCGTCGCGGCTTTTATTTTATTTTGATAGAGCCAGTAACCAAACCATGTCAGAATCGGCAAGATTATCACGGTTCCGATTAGAACAATAAACTTTTGCCTTTGAGAAAATTTTCCAATTAAGTTCATCTTAAAAAAACCATCAAGATAACTCCCATAGAACAAACTCATATCCTGCGGTATTTATGCAACAAGCACCTCGCTATTTTCAGTATAGCAGATAGTGTCTTACCGAATCGCATTTTGGCTGACCCCTCTGCTCCTCCCCTTACCAAGGGGAGGCTGGGTGGGGTGGCTCACTTTCCCGTAGAACAAGCTTTCTTGCCCTACCGAAGCCCCGACCTATCGGGACGAAGGTGGGAGCTTGTCTGAATTATCTCTTCCGCGACTTTCAGACGCTTAATTGATTTTTCTTTGCCAAGCACGACCAAAAGCTCTTCTGGTTTGGGCGAGGCATTGGCACCCGATAAGGCGTAGCGCACCGGCCAAAAAACATCGCCGTTGCCGAGTTTTTCGGACTCTACAACTCGTGCCAATACTTGAGCGATAACATTCTCTTTGCCCCATTCGTCGCTTGACAGTTTATTTAATTCCTCTATCACGCCGGATAACCCTTTTTGGGTCGCGTCAATCGTCGACTTTTTAAATACAATAGCGTCACGGTCAAGTTTCGGCTCATTAAAAAAATAATCAACATCTTTGGCCAAATCACCGACCGTTTCGCTTCGCTCCACCGCCAGTTGCGCGACACTCTCGAGATACGTTTGGCCACACCCGCTAATATCGTAGCTCCTTTCCCAAAGAGGCCTGGCGAGCTTGACAATTTCTTGGGGTGATTTTTGGCGCAAGTAATGAGCATTGAAAAAACGCAAGCGGCCGCTGTCAAAGACCGCGTTGCTTTTTTGCACGCCTTTTATATCGAATTTTTTCGTGAGCTCGTCAAGTGTAAAAAACTCCTCTTCGGTTTTCGGGTTCCACCCGAGAAGCGCCAAGAAGTTGACCATTGCCTCCGGCAAAAACCCCTGTTTTTTGAAATCATCAGTAATACTAACGGGGTCACAGCGTTTGCTCATCTTTGTCCTATTAGCGTTCAATATGAGTGGTAGGTGCGCGTAAGCCGGTACGTCCCAATCCAGTGCTCGATACAAGAGAATATGTTTGGGAGCATTGGATAGATGGTCATCACCCCGCATAACGTGCGTGACACCCATATCGTGGTCATCGACAACGACTGCTAAGTGAAAAGTTGGCCATCCGTCGGACTTCAGAATAACAAAATCCTCAATATTTTTTGCGTCAAGCGACATAGCCCCATGGACAAGGTCAGTGAAGTTCAGGATTTTGGTATCTTCTCCTTCAGATACCTTTGAGTTTTGAGCTGTAGATTTGACATTGGAAATTTGACATTTGACATTAAAATATACCGCTCCTTCTTTCTCATACGCGTGTCCCTTCGTTATCAATGCCTGCGCCACACGACAATACTCTTCAATTCTTTTGCTCTGATAGTGCTCGCTATCTTTGTTGTCCCAATGCAACCCCAGCCAGTCGAGCGATTCTTTGATATCTGTTATGTGCTCATTGCTTGAACGAGCTTGGTCGGTATCTTCAATGCGCAGTAAGAACTTGCCCTTGTTCTGCCTTGCAAAAAGATAACTAAAAAGCGCGGTACGGGCGGTACCGATATGGAATTTCCCCGTCGGACTAGGCGCAATTCTGGTAATAACCATCAGTTTATAAAGTTATCAGGACTTACGCGTTTGAATTACTTTGTATTAATTTATATTCTTCGAGCCCCTCGGTGGGACTCGGGGTAAACTCGAGTCGAGAAGTAACAACCTTTATTAGTTCTCGACCAGCCTCGCCTAGCGCGAGTCTAGGCGGGCAAGCTCGAACAATATGAGCTGCGTAAGTCCTGGTTATAATGTTTATAAGGTTTGTAAAGTACCGAACCTTAAAAACTTTATGAACCTTACGAACTTTATGAACTATTCTGCTTTATGAACTAATTCTCTTCGACGGCGCTAATATGATGCCTGATTTCTCGCCCTTCGATAGCGACAACATCGATGCGGATACCGAACTTGGGAAATTTCTGGTTGACTTCCTTGGCTAAGCGTATCAATTTTCGCTGTTTTTTCCAGTCGACCATCTCTTCCGGGGCCCCGCGGCTGGCATCGGCCTTGGCTTTAACTTCCACTACCACAACCGTCATACCCTCCTGGGCTAACAGGTCGATTTCTCCAACGCGAGTTCTGACTTTGCGCCCCAGTATTTTATAGTTCTTTTTTGCTAAATACTCCGCCGCCGCGTCCTCCCCCCAATCGCCCAGCGCTTTTCTTTGATAAGACATATATCTTTATACTTACGTTTAATGCGATTCCAAAAACTATTTCAAAAAGCCATAGGGCCATAAAAGCTGTAAAGCCATAATTCTCTCTCCCCTACGGCTCTATAGCTCTACGGCTTACCATCTTCTTTCTTTTTCCCGACGCTTTCAGATCGGGACTCCGTACCCCCAACAGAATGTTGGGGCGTCGGAGCGTCGGGCTTAGGTTCGGCTGTCTTTTCTTTTTCTGTTGCTTTTTCTTCCGCTTCACTCTTTTCTTCGGCATGTTCGGCAGCGGCGATGGCGTCGAGTTCCGCCTGCGGGATTTCTACCGGCGCACTTTCTTTTTCGGCTACAATGTCCTCCCAGACCTTAATGCTATCTTTTTCGCCCTTCATCCGGCGCGCCGATTTGCCCACGAGACCTCGAACATAATATATGCGCGCTTGGCGTACTTTGGCTGATTTTAATCTTTCGACTTTTATGAGGGTTGGCAAATGCAAAGGATATGATTTCTCCACGCCCACTCCGCTCGCTATGCGGCGCACCGTAAAAGAGCCGTTTATGCCACGACCGCCGGCGGTTTTTATCACCACACCTTCAAAAACCTGAACGCGCTCTTTGCTGCCTTCGCGAACCTTCTGGTGGACACGCACCCTGTCCCCTGTGCGCACAATCGCCACCTTCTTGCGCTCACTTAATTTATTAACTTTTGCGATAATACTATGCATAATATAAATTATTTTGCGACAACTATTTCTCATTTGAAATACTAACTTATCCTAACACTTATGGGCCTATTTATCAAGACCAAATGCTAAGCCCCGCACTGGGCGGGGCTGTGACAGCAAGTAGGATGATGCGAGCGCATAGCGCCCTTCCGATTCAGTTCGCGTTGTCATCGCGCCTCAACACCTCGAATGCCACCAGTGCTCCCTGGTAAAGCTGTTCTGACTCAAACTGCAGTTCAAGGCGAAGTACGGAGTCGGCAATCAAATCCGTATCGGGCACCTCCCCGGTTATCTCGTCTCCGGCCAGATGGTGAGCCAAAACCACAACCCGGCGAGGCGAAGACACCGTGGGGTCCCAAGGCAATACCAGCCGCCCCCCATCAACCCGCGGCGCGATCCCATAGGACGACCCAAACTCTACCGGTTGGGCGCAATCAACCATTGACCCCGGCAAGCGCAGACCAGACAAGAAAGCACCTTGGTTGACTTCCGGGGAATGGCCAGATCCACTGGCGCCTTTTCTCTTTGCCGCTTCAATGCCGCGTATTCGGAGGACATCGTGCATTAGCGCACCGAGGGTCGCAAGAGGCACAAGCCATTTCTCTGGGTCTTTCAGCCGCCCCATAAGAGCCCACGCCCGCGCCGCGACCGACACGCTATGGCCCACCACCCAAAGCCCATCTCCCTCAAACAGCCCGCCGGCATCCCAAACCCGCCATACAAAGCCGTTCCCCACAAAACGAAGAAATCCGGCTTCATCTAACTTCATCTTTCTCACCTCTCAAGGTGCGGATTGGTATCGGTTGACACCGCGTGGTAAGAATAACATAGGCGCACTTTACCGACAAGACCCATATGGCACATTTCGGGATTGAGGCGCGCAACAGAGAATGGCATAATAAATACAAATGCCAATCGATAATGTCAAATTTCCAATGTCAAACAAAAACCGATATCTAAAGTTCAAATATTTGCTTTTGACATTTAATTAATTGGGATTTGATTATCCCGACGCTTCATAAGAAGCATAATAAGGAAGTCGGGATCCCGACTGCAACGTCGGGAGAAATTAGGATTTAGAAATTAGAAATTATGAATAATTTCACCCATCTCCACGTTCACTCGCATTATTCTCTGCTCGATGGTCTTGGCAAGGTCGACCAGCTGCTTTCCCGCGCCCAAGAACTGGGCATGAAATCCTTGGCGCTCACCGACCACGGCGCGATGTACGGCGCCATAGAATTCTATGAGACCGCCAAGAAAATGGATATGAAGCCCATCATCGGTGTCGAAACGTACATCGCGCCACGTCGCCTGACCGATAAAACCGCCCAAGTAGATACACGACCGTACCACTTGGTCCTCTTAGCCAAAAATTACGAGGGCTACAAAAATCTCCTCATCTTGACCTCCGAAGCCCACCTCAAAGGGTACTATTACAAACCAAGAATAGATAAACAGCTCCTCAAAAAACACTCAAGCGGGCTCATCGCCCTGACCGCTTGTCTCGCCGGCGAAGTGCCGCAAATTGTCCTCTCAAACCAGCTCGAGCGGGCCGAGAAAACCGTCCGCGAGTACCAAGAAATCTTCGGTCCCGATAACTTTTTTCTGGAGCTCCAAGACCACCCCGAAATTCCCGACCAAGCCAAGGCCAACAGCGGCATTATCGACCTTTCCAAGCGGCTGAAGGTGCCTCTCGTCGCTACCAACGATATTCATTATGTCCTGTCCTCCGACCGCGAACCGCACGACGTGCTTATTTGCGTCCAGACCGGCAAAACGGTCAACGACAGCGACCGGATGACCTATGATGGCGATTTTTCTATGCGCTCGCCCCAAGATATGGCCGAAACCTTCAAGGACACGCCGGAAGCGATAAGCAATACATCGCGCATAGCCGAGATGTGCGACCTCGAGATTCCTCTCGGCAAGGAAATTCTGCCCGTTTTCCCCTTGCCTAAGGGCAAGAAAGATAATCAATATCTCGAGGAGTTGTGCCAAGCAGGCCTCAAGAAGCGCTTTGCCGGCAAGATGACACCGGAAATCAAAGAGCGGCTAAGCTATGAGCTCTTAACCATCGAGAAAATGGGTTTCGCGCCGTACTTCCTTATAGTGCAGGATTTTGTCAATTACGCCAAAAGCCACGGCATCCTTGTGGGACCGGGCCGCGGTTCGGCCGCCGGCTCGATTGTGACATATCTTCTCAATATTACCGACCTTGACCCGCTTGAGTACGGCTTGCTTTTTGAACGATTCCTAAACCCTGACCGCATCGAGATGCCGGATATCGACATTGATTTTTCCGATACCCAGCGTGCGCAAGTCCTTGATTACGTGCGCCATAAGTACGGCGACGACCACGTCGCCGGCGTCATAACTTTCGGGACCATGGCGGCGCGCGCGGCCGTCCGCGACACCGGCCGCGCGCTCGGTATGAGTTACGCCGAAGTTGACCGCATCGCCAAGCTGGTGCCGCCGCCTGTCCAAGGGCGCCACATTCCCATCGTAAAATCGGTTAAAGAGTCCGCCGAACTGCGCGAAGTTTACGATAAAGAACCGGCCGCCAAACGGCTCCTCGATATGGCGACGCACCTTGAGGGCACCGTGCGCCACGCCAGCCAACACGCCTGCGCCATCGTCATCTCCCGCGGCCCCTTAACCTCTTACCTTCCCCTCCAGCCGGCGCAAAAGGGCGATGTCGCCCACGTGACGCAGTACTCTATGAACCCCGTCGGGCACATCGGCCTTCTCAAGATGGACTTTTTGGGACTGGCCAACCTTTCAATCATCGGACGGGCACTCGAAATCATCGAAGCGGTCTGGGGAGAAACAATTGACATTCATAATCTGAAACTCGATGACAATGCAACTTTCAAGTTGTTTGGCCAAGGCAATACCACAGGCGTGTTTCAGCTGGAATCAAGCGGTATGAAGCGCTACATCAAAGAGCTTAAACCGACAACGCTCGAGGATATTACCGCCATGGTGGCGCTCTACCGGCCGGGGCCGCTGCAATTCATTGAATCGTTCATAAACCGCAAGCACGGCCGCGAGCCGATTACCTACCCTCATCCGCTGGTTGAAAACGCCCTCCGCGACACTTACGGCATTCCCGTTTACCAAGAGCAAGTTATGCAAATCGCCAAGGATATGGCTCTCTTTACCGGCGGCGAGGCGGATACTTTGCGCAAAGCTATGGGCAAAAAAATCGCCAAGCTGATGAGTGAGATGAAAATTAAATTTATTAGCGGCGGCGCTAATAACAAGGTGCCCGAGGCCAAAGCCAAGGAAGTTTTTCAGATGCTTGAAGATTTCGCCGCCTACGGCTTCAACAAGAGCCACGCCGCTTGCTACGCTATGATTGCCTACCAAACCGCTTACCTGAAAGCCCATTATCCGGCGGCCTTTATGGCGGCATTACTAACCAGCGAGTTGCGCGACACCGAACGCATCGGCGTCATCATCGAAGAAACGGCGAAGATGAGCTTGAATGTTCTGCCGCCCGATGTCAATGAGAGCTTTGTTGATTTCGGTGTCGCGCTAGCAGCGGGACTCAAGCCGCCCATTACGAAACCGGAGGACGCGCCGCGTGTCATCCGTTTTGGCCTCGCCGCCATTAAAAACGTCGGCCTCGGTGTCGCCGAAGCCATCGTTAAGGAGCGCAAAGCCCACGGCCCGTACGAAACACTGGCCAACTTCGTCGGCCGTTTGTCCGATAATGCGAGCGGCAGCGCTATCATCAATAAAAAAACTATGGAAGCTCTCGCCAAAAGCGGCGCCTTGGATTCACTTGCCGAACGCAACCTTGCTCTTGCCAATATGGAAACAATCTTGCGTTTTTCGGGACAAAAATCTAAGCTGCCCTCAAGCCAAACCGCCCTTTTTGATACCGTCGGCGTTAAGATGCCGGAAGAATCGCTCAAACTCGAACCGAGCGAGCCGGCCAGTGACAAACAACGGCTGGCGTGGGAGAAAGAGCTTTTGGGCATCTATCTTTCCGAGCACCCGCTTAGAGATTTGGGCGACTACATCGCCCGCAACGCCCTGCCGATAGGGAATATCACCAACCAGATGGAAGGCAATAAAGTTACCATCATCGGCATCGTGACCAATATTAAAAAAATCAATACCAAAAGCGGCCAGCCGATGGCTTTCGTCGGGCTGGAAGACCTCACCGGCTCAACCGAGGCCATAGTATTTCCCAAAATGCTCGAGTCGGCTGCCGAGTGCTGGAAAAACGACGCGGTTTTAAGGATTAAAGGCGCAGTTAGCACCAAGGACAATGCCGTAAAACTGCTTGTTAACGATGCCAAACTGCTCGACACCGACAACTTGGACAAGTTTGAAGAAGTCAGTTTAGAAGAGGATTTAGGGTCTAGGCCATCGGGTTTAGGGTCTGAAAAAAAAGAGTCCAAACCTAAACCCTATAACCCAAAACCTAATACCCAATCCGAATATCCCCTCACCCTGCCGCGCGGCGCCAAAAAAGAAACGCTGGTCGCGCTCAAAGAAGTCCTGCAAAAATATCCGGGCGACGCAACGGTTGTCTTGTTAATTCCCCAAAACGGCAACTTCGAACGCGTCACCACCAAAACCAGCGTTAAACTCTCCAAAGACCTCGACACAGAAATCGAAAAAACTCTACGGATAATTATTTAGTTCTATTGGTTTCACTCGATATAAAAAAGTACTTACCGGTGTAACCAACCGGCTTGATGTTCTTGATGAGACTCATTAGCTTTTTATCAATCTGGTCATTTGTCAATTTTGAACTAATACCAATCACTGAAGGCGTATCATCTTTCACCAATAATCTAAAATGCTTGCTATTGAAGGTCGCAACCATACGCCCTTGTTTGCAAGCCATATCGTACACTTGAGGATCGTCCAAGCCGCTTATTTTTAGATCTCTACTAATATGCCTAATGTTACAATACTGGTTTACTCTTCTAAACTCGTGTCTGGAGGAAAAGTTTTCATCGAGTAATATTTTAGGTTTGCTGGAGTGGCGAATACTTCTCTTCTTTATTTGAGAAATCATACGTTTATAAATTGTTCAACGCCGTTGTAACCAACTCCGATATAGCTCCCCTGATCTTCCTTTTCTCAACCCAGGGGTACTCGTGTTCAATTTTCTCTCGAGAATAACCTCGCTCAATAAGCACAGCCAATCTCTCTGCGGAGATACGCGTACCATTTATTACTGGTTCTCCTCCCATTATTTCCCTGTTCTTTGAAAAATACTTCGTTTTCATATAAGTTCCTCCTTCTTATATGGATATGTGTTTTTATTATAGGGCTATTTTGCTTGGTGTCAATTACACCTACGCAGTGTAAGTAGGGACAAGAATGGTTGCGCGTCTTGCCGGCGTGAGCTAAACTGAAAATAAGTTAAGGAGAGGAGAACTTATGAAGAAGGAGCGGAAACTGGCCTGGGGAATCGTCCTTTTTTGCATTGGCGCGGCCATACTGCTCTTAACATTCTACTACTGGTGGCAATACAGCTACCAAGCCAGCGCCAACCAGTATGCCGGCCAACTCTTAGCCGGCGACCTTTACTACTCTCTCGCGCGCTACTTCGGCTATATCCTCGGCGGCACTTTGATTATTTCCGCCCTCTACATCATCCTGGCGTGCCTGTAAAAGCACCAACACTTACCCTTCCACGCTCTTTCTCTTTTCTTCTATATCAAGTAATGTTGCCATTATCCTCGTATCTTTAGTTTCCGAATAACCATATAATCCGTAGACATCAATACCTCCCCTTTCTAATTGGAGAGGAATAACTGCTTTCCTGTCAAAAATCTTAACTGGGAAGTCATTATGGTTGCTAGTTAACAGTAATAATTGTGGGTACCGAATTAAAGTTGCACCCAAAAAAATATCAGTGATTTGAATGTCTTTCCCTTCTCTTCTATAAAGAGAGACTAGCTTATCTGCCTTCTCTATCACCCTTACATCGGTTGGGATTGTGTATGTATTTAAGCTGGCTAATAGCGCCTCTTTTTCTCTACGGTCAAGAAGAGTGTCACAACCCTTGAAAAATTCGAATCTAACCGGGTCTGTTATAGCAAGAGTATTATGACGGTTGTTTAGAGCTACGATAAAATCATTGTAAACCGTCTCCTGATTTCTATTAGACCTTAAACATTCGATTATAAAACAAGTGTCGAGCAATATGTGTTTTCTATCAACATCCGCTATGCACGGTTCTATTTCTGGAGTTGACATACTTTTCTTCCTTCGTTAATACCATTGCTGCTCTCTTTACAGCAGTCTTAAAGGCCTCTATATCGAAAGTATCAGCGATGTCTTCGGGCAAGCTCTTAGGGGTGCCCTCTTTAAGATCGCTTTTTATCGCTTTCTCGAATTTTCTATTTATTTCTGCTCTGGTCATATTACTTTCATTATACACGATGCTGTCAAGTGCTTTTAGCTTTTAATCTTGCGGGCGGCGTCGAGGATTTTTTGCTGGGTTTCGAGCGGATTGTCAACTGATGATATCTCCATAGCGATTTTCGAGCCGGAAGTTTGGATTTGCAGGTCGCCAAAGTCAAAAACATTGGGCCCAAAACCCTTTTTGACTTGGGTAATATTTTGAATGTTCTCAAGCGGAACTTCAGAAACCTGACGCAACAGCATTTTTTGCTGTTCCACGCCGATGACGCGATGGTTCGAAACAACGTAAATCGTGTGCCACCACATATAAAGCCGCGCCAAGGCGATTACAAGCGCGATGCTTACTCCCAGCGCGATGAACTTTAGCCCTTTGCCGCCGCCCGGCAGAAGTAGCGGGATGAGAGATATAAAAATTATCGCGACAACCGCAAGACCCGTGCGCACTAAAACCCACGGATGCTGGCGGCGCAAAAGCACCACATTCTCATCTTCTCGCTGTCCCTCGAAAGAAAGATTTGTTTGTTCACTCATAATAAATGAAAAGTGATAATTTTATCAACAAAGCTATAAAGCTATAATAGCTATTGAGCTGTAAAGTTTTTCTTATTACAGCTTTACGGCTCTATGGCTTTACGGCTACTACTTATGCGTTTCAATTTCACTCTACCTATAATAACTAAAAAGGCGGTTGTCAGCACCAAAAGGATGCCTATCATTATCCACTTGATAGCGCCTTCGGTCGCAAGAGCCACCACACCGTAGGCGGTGCTAATGGCATAAATTATCAGAACCGATGATGTGACCGAGAAACCGGCGCGCATAAACCGATGGTGGATGTGGGTTTGGTCCGGCGTCGTCAATGGGTTTTGATGGCGAATCATTCGTCCGCCGGCCACTATCAGACCGTCAACAATCGGCACCGCCAGCACCAGAAAGAGCGTTGCCAGTTTGCCGCCGTAAATTACCGATAGCACCGCCAGCAGAAAGCCAATCCACATAGCCCCGGCATCGCCCAAAAATACTTTGGCGGGATGAAAATTAAATACCAGAGCGCCGGCTGTCACCGCCGCCGCCACAAAAGCGAGCATGGCCACCGCCGGCTGGTCAACGCCGGTCCTAAACAAGGACAGGAAACCGATAACCAAAAACCCTATGACCCCCAAACCCGCCGCCAGGCCATCCACACCGTCAACAAAATTAACCGCGTTCATCATACCTATAAGCCAAACCAAAAACAGCAGGTCGGCCAGCCAAACAAAATGATAAACACTGCCACCTATCTCAACCACCGACTGCCAGTCGGTAAGTTGGATAGTAGCCCCGAACGGGTTGTTGAGAGCGGTTATGCCAATGCCGCAAGCCACGACAATCGCCCAAACCACCACCTGCCAAAATAATTTCCAGCCGGCTTTTATGCCGCGGGCATCATCAACCGCCATAATACCGACCAATACCAGCCCACCCGCGAGTACTCCAAGCAGACGCTTGTCAATATCAATACCCCAAAACCTAAAAGGAAACCCCAATTCGGCAAATAGTCCGGGTCGGATATAATTAACCGCCAGCACGACTACTGTA
>DATEBX010000048.1:0-9036 GCA_035287145.1 Patescibacteria group bacterium
TTCTACAGGTGCCATCCATATTGCCCGTATCGAAACCAACGATTTTGGGGGCGATGTTACATTGACTCCTGGCTCTGGTTCTATGACCGTAGGAGCAGGCGGCGGCACAGCTCAATTCTCCAAAGCCAGCGGCACGCAGACCTTAACCAGCGGCGGAGTAACCATACCAATTCTCACTCACACAGGCGCCGGCACCCTGCAACTTGCATCGGCCTTAACCGCCACTACTCTAACAAATTCAGTAGGCATACTTGACCTAAACGGCCAGAACCTCTCCTACACCGCCGCGGCGGGTACCATCAACGACGGCACCATTACCCTCCAGGGCAACGAAACCCTAACCAATGTCAATAACCTTGACACCGACTCCGGTACCGTTACCTACAAAGGCCGTAACGCCGCCGACACCTTCGACCTCAAGGGCTTCAACTACTACCACCTCACCATCAACGACGCCAATGTTACCAAAGCCACTTACCGCACCGCCGCCGCGACCCCCTTAGTGGTCGCCGGCGCCTTCACCATCACCGCCGGCACCTTTGACAATGCGACTAATGATAATGCCGTTACCGTCACCGGCGATGTTACTATGGATAACACCCAGACCGATATGGGCGATGCCACTTGGACCGTGAGCGGGAGTTTTGATAATAAGGACGTGACGACGTTTAATAGGAATTTATCTACGTTGGTGATGAGTGGTGGAACGGAAGCCACACCAGTTAGCTTAATAGGTAAACATGGCAGCAATATGTTGAATAATCTTACAGTATCTGGATATGCACAAATACCTTCAGCAAATGGAGGTTACTTTGCAGTATATAGAGTGATAACAATAAGTGGAACTATCGATATAACATCAGCAGAAAGGTTGTGGCCATATGGGGACACGCCTGCAGACCTCTATGTTACTAACACAGGTAAAATTACAGGTGCTGGCGTTTTGGGTCTAGATGGCTATACTTCTATTATTCAACAGGATGGAACAATAGATGTTGCTTCAATCAGTATTGCAGGAGAACATAGTGCTGCTTCAAGTAGTATTGTACCGGCAACCTATCAATCAGCAACGGTAAGTATTTCTGGCGGTGGTGCTACAAACCTTACATGGGCCACCTCCGCTGGCACCTACACATTTAACGGTAATGTCACATTCCGGGGCAACTCATCAAGCACCGGCACCTACACCATTGACAATTCCGCCGGCGCTAACTTCGTCTTCAAGGGCAATGTCACCGTAACTAACGGCACCAGCACTCTGAACTGGACCAAGGGAGCGGGGAGTATTACCTTCTCCAAAGCATCCGGCACCCAAACAGCCAACTTCCTCGATAAGACAGTAGAGGACTTAATCATCGGTGACGGCTCAACCACGAACACCGTGCAGTTAACTGATGGCGTAACTACTGACGACATTACTGTTAACTCCGGCTCCACCCTAGATATGAACTCTCAAGCCGTCAGCTACGGCGCCGCTACCGGCTCAACCAACAACGGCACCATAAAGTTAAAGGGCGATGAAACCCTCACCAATATCTCTAATCTCGATACCGACTCTGGCTGGGTAGAGTACACCGGCACGGGAGCTTACGCCACCCTGCCCTACACCGGCATCTACTACAACCTAAACTTCTCCGGCAGTGGTTCCTACACCCTACCCGCCTCGCTCGATGCCAACGGAGAGTTTGCCCTTAACGGCAGTGCCATCACTGCTCCGGGAACGGAGCTCACCGTCGGCGGTAACTTCTCTCATACTTCAGGCACCTTCACCCACAACTCTGGGCTGGTGACGCTCGACGGGGCGAGCCAGACAATCTCCGGCAACACATCGTTCTATGACTTAACCAAAAACGTTACCTCGGCCGACACCCTGACCTTCACCGCCGCCAGCACGCAAACAGTAGATAATACCCTCGACCTCCAGGGAGTATCGGGCAGTTCTCTATCGCTGCGCTCATCAAACGATAATAACGCGTGGAACATAGTGCATAGTGGTACCGCGGGCACCTACACCACCAGTTATCTGGATGTCAAAGATAGTAATCATACCGGCGGCTCCGACTTCGTGGCACTTTCCTCCACCGGTGTCTCCGGTAACACCGGCTGGGTCTTTCCGACCTATTACACAATAGTATCATCCGCGTCATCCACCACACCTGGCACCCCTGTAACCGCCACCCTCACTATGAAAGATACCAATGGCGCAACCGTTGCCGCCACCGGTGATTACACCTTTACCTTCTCTGGCGCCTCCACTTCTACCAATGGCTACATTCCCACCGCCACAGATAAGAACGGCACCGCTGTCCAGTTTGGAAGCGCCACTGTTATTACGCTCACAAACGGCATCGGCACCACCAGCATTACGCCCTACAAAACAGAATCGTCCAGTATCACCGCCACCGATACCAATACTCTTTCTACAACCACTCCCTTATCCTTCACTGTGGCTTCTCCCACCGCCGCCATCAGCATTACCGACTCATCTACCAAGTCCTACTTCACCTCACCCGCCATTAGTGTGACCCTGACCATCGCCAATACGAGCGGTACTAGTGGCGCCACCTACAAGCTCGCCGAGGATTCAGCCGGCGTATCATCAGCTACATCCCACACCCTCTCCGCCAATCCTTACTCAACCGGCTTCACCCTCACTTCCTCTGACGGCTACCACACTGTTTACGGCGCCATCACCGACGCTTACGGCAATGTCACAAGTATTGTCTCAAGCCCCACCATTACCCTTGATACCACCGCTCCTTCGGTTGTTTCGGGACTTCAGGCCTTGAACAGCTCCGATAACCTCGCCAGCGAAAAGGTCTTCGCCACCACCCTTCTTTTTACTCCCTCGACAGACGCGACCGCCGGCATAAAGGGCTACATCATAACCAAATCCTTCGACTCCGCTCAGGACGCTAACGCGGACGGTACTACCCTCGAGCCCACCGATAGCATAGTCAATGCCAGTACCGTTACCCTAACCGAACCCTTAACCGTCCAAACTACTAAGGACACTGCCGGCAAGCAATACTCCTATTACATCGATATCACCAATAAAGAGAATACCAAGTACACTTATGCCATAAGAGCTATGGACAATGCCGGCAACCTAGGTACCGCTCTCGCCATTGATGAAACCGGCAAGATTACCCGCCCTTCTATCTCAACTCTGACCAAGGTTTCCGACCTCAAAGTCGAGTTCAAACAGCAGAGCGGAAGTGGCGCGTCAAAAAGTAAAGATACTCCCACTCTGGTCGCCATCGTCACCTTTACGACCGACGCTCCCGCCACCGGTTCCGTTAACTACGGCTCGAGTCGCGACAGTTTGAGCTCCACCGCTAAAGGCACCGACAAAGAAGCTGGCGCCTTCAATACCTCCCACACCTTCACCATTGATGGACTACAACCCCAAACCACTTATTTCTTTGCCGCGAGTGCCACTGACCAAAACAAGCGCCAAGCCACCGCCCTTGCCTCCCAAACCTCCCCGAGCATTGAAGACAAACAATCTATCTTTGAGCTCATCTGGGATAGGATATCCGGCTTCTTTACCACCATCTGGCAAGCCGCCAGGCACTTCTTTAGGGAGGGTTTCTCAATGGGCAGCCCGACTCGAGCCCTGGCCGCCGAGAGCGCTATCATTAAAGAGCTCCATGCCGTCAAAACCTATGACAAGAATAATAAGTATGTTGGCAATGCTGTTTATTGGCCCGCTGGCGCCGCGAGCTACAACTTGAAGCGTGATGGAACGGCCATCGCCGCTCCCACCACCAACCGTTACATTGACTTAACCGCCCAAGAGGCAAATCAATACCGCTACGCGGCTGACGCCATACAGGGCGGTATCGTCGATGCCATTCCCGGCGGTAATCCCAACATTACCGAGCTCAAGGCCAAGAGCATTGCCATAACGCAAACCGGCGCCAGCGTCGAGGTAAGCTGGCTGACCCAAGGCGTTGCTTCATCGTCTAAGGTGCGCTACGGCACGACTCAAGGCGCTTATACCCAAGAGCAAGCCAAGGACTCTCTTGACGAAGCCCATAAGGTCATCGTCAACGGCCTTGACCCCGCCAAGACCTACTTCTTCCAAGTATTGTCAACCTCAAACAGCCAGCAGACGGTAACGAGCGATGAGATATCGTACAACGTGCCCGAGTCGGAGAAGGTCAAGTCAATAATAGTTATTATCTATGAAGCCCTTATGAGAGCGTTTGGCGCACTGGCCAAATGGATAAATACGAAATAACTGACAAGCTCCCAACTTCGCTGGACAAGAAAGCTTGTACTACGGGAAAGCCGAGCCACCCCCACCAACTCCCCCTTTGAAAGGGGGAGAGCGAGGGGGTCGAAGTCGGTCGAGGCGGGAGTGTGCTGTAATCGAGTGATTATTGCTGGTATAATAAACTAAAAGGAGGCATACGAATCAAAGTGTTGGTGGCAGTCCGCAAGTACTCGGGGCTTACGGCGAAATCCAAAATTATTGGCAATCGCTGAACTTATCCTTTAGGCCGGCGACGATTATTGACATCTTAATTGTCGCGCTCCTTTTGTATTGGCTGTATGTTTTGGTGCGCCAAACGCGCGCCTTGAGGATTTTTTACGGCATAATATTTCTTTTCTTTTTGTGGCTTATAGGCCGGGCGCTTAACCTCGCGACTCTCAATTATTTATTAAATTATATTATCACCGCGACCATTGTGGCCATTCCGGTCGTCTTTCAGCCGGAGCTGCGCGCCGCGCTCGAGAAACTGGGACGACCTCAAATAGTTACCGACTTGCGCCGTTTCCGCCGACCAACCAGCGACACACCACTCAATATCGTGGTGGAAACGGCGGAGATTTTGGCGCACAGAAAAATCGGCGCCATCATAGTTTTGGCGCGCAAAACTGGCTTGCGGGAATATATCGAAGCTGGCGTGCGGCTGGACGCCCGCCTTTCGACGGAGCTTCTGCTTTCGGTATTCTCGCCGCAGTCGGCGCTCCACGACGGCGCCGTGATTATCCAAGACGACCGAGTGTTGGCGGCTAGGGTAATTTTGCCCCTAAGCGATAATAAGTCCGACTATCACCTGGGAACCAGGCACCGCGCCGGTGTGGGGCTGACGGCGCAGTCCGACGCGCTGGCTATCATTATTTCCGAAGAGAGAGGCGAAACATCCCTGGCGGCTGACGGTCAGCTTGAGGCGGGTTTGGACGCGGAAACGCTGCGGAAAAAATTGCGCCGGCAGTTGGGCGCCGAGGGCATCAAGAAGACTAAAAAATGACAAAAAACATTATAAAATTTTTTCGACGTGACAGGCTGGTCAAGCTCATTGTACTTTTGGTGGCCGTTGGCCTCTGGGCTTATGTCGGCGTGAGCCAGGCGAAGTCCGGTAATTTTCCGGGAGCATTAAAAATAAAAATTAAAAATGCGCCGAACGGAACATCGGTTACGCTCAATGAGAATTACGCCGAACTTAAAATCGAAGCCGACCGCACGCTGTGGGCGAGATTGCAGCCCTCGAGCTTCGACGTCTTTGTCGATGCGTCCAAGCTGACCCCCGGCACGCACGAGCTTGAAGTGCAAGCGTCAAGCTTGGTCTCGAATATTAGAATTGTGGGCATAACACCCAAGACGGTTCTCGCGACGGTGGAATCGGTGAGCAGTTTGGAGCTGCCGATTGCCGTAAAAGTCGAGGGAAAGCCGGCGAACAATTATGTGGTGGGGGAACATAACACCGTGCCCGGCCGCGCGGTGGTTTCGGCGCCAAGCGACATCTTATTGGACAATATTACGGTTAGCGCCAGAGTGGTATTGAACGGCGAGAGCCAAACATTCAACAAAGTAGTTCAGCTGGATGCCCTCGATAAAGACGGGCAATCTATTCCTTCAGCAAAGGTCGAGATAAATCCGCAACAAGTGACGGTGCGGGTGGAAATTGTCCCCAGCGGACAAACCAAAACTGTCGGCGTTAAGCCGGTTATGGAAGGTGTTGTCGGCGACGGCTATTATGTAAGCTCAATTACGGCCAATCCGCCGGCGGTGATCATTGATGGTCCGCCGGACGTTGTCGGCTCTCTGACCAATATTCCCACCGATAAAATAAATCTAAGCGGCCTGACCGCGGATAAAACATTCACTGTTAATCTGGTTTTGCCCTCGTCGGTTTCCGCTAATCCGCGCCAAGTCCAGGTCACGGTGGCAGTGGCGCCCGTCACGCCCTAGGATATTAGTTTCGAGATTGCCGCGTCGCGGACTCCTCGCAATGACACCCCCTTGTCTGTTGAATTAGCGTGGTGATTCGCGTGTCATTAGTGTCCCATTCGCGCGAATTCGAGTGATTTTTCAGTTGTTTGACATTATCGCGTTGCTTGATATTATGTAGACACCCCCACCTATGGTGTGGGTATAAGTATCAAATAACCGGAACCAATTATGGCTGACCGCCAACAGCAAATCATTGTAAATTTCAGAAAAGCCCAGAGCTCAACAGCAAAAGTTGTCCACATGCTGGAGGATAAGAAATATTGCATTGACATTATGCAACAGAATCTGGCGGTGATAGGGCTTTTGAAGTCGGCGCACCAGATGTTGATGGAAGATCACCTAAAGAGTTGTTTTATGGGAGCGATGGAGTCCGGCAGCGCCAAACGCAAGCGGGAAATGATTGAAGAAATCTTAAAAGTTACAAAATTAGTCAATAAATAAGAGGGGTGAGAAAATGGTCAAATCGGTATATATTATCAAGGGGATGCATTGCCGGTCGTGCGAAATCTTGCTCGGTGGGGAGCTCAAAAAGATGCGCGGCGTGGAAAAGGTGAATGTCAACTTTAAAACCGGCCGGGTGGAGATAATATCAGAAGCCGAAATCGATAGGGGCAAAATTGCCAATGTTGTAAGGGCCACGGGATATTCTTTATCGGACGACACGTTGGAGAAGGACAACGTCAAGACCCTGATAAGCAACGACCCGAAAGTTTACCGCAGTTTACTGATTTCGTCGATCGCGCTCGTTTTCCTTTACCTTATTTTACGCTCGCTGGGACTTAATAATATCAGCTTTGGCAACGGTCAGCCCTCGAGCTTGCTGGTGGTATTGACAGTGGGCCTTACGGCCGGATTTTCGACTTGCATGGCGCTGGTCGGAGGACTGGTCCTGGGTTTTGCTGCCCGCCATGCCGAAAAGCACCCGACGGCCACCACGGCGCAAAAATTCCGGCCGCATTTGTTCTTCAACTTTGGCCGTATAATTTCATATTTCATACTTGGCGGCATCATCGCCCTCATCGGCGAAGCGTTTCAGTTGTCCGGCACGGTATTGGGACTAATAACCATCGCGGTGGGTATTGTTATGTTGGTTTTGGGAATGCAGCTCACCGAACTTTTCCCGAGATTGTCCGGCGGTGTTATATCATTACCATCATCAATCGGCAAAGCGCTGGGTATGAAGGGGCATGAAACAAGAGAATATAGCCATAAGAATGCTATGGTTGGCGGAGCATTAACATTTTTCTTGCCCTGCGGCTTCACCCAAGCCATGCAGCTTTATGCCGTCACATCGGGCAGTTTTCTAAGCGGCGCGTTAATAATGGGCATCTTCGCTCTGGGCACGGCGCCGGGTCTCTTGGGCATTGGCGGCGTAACCTCTCTCCTTAAAGGCAATTCTATAAAACACTTTTACAGGTTCGCAGGCGTCCTGGTTTTCGTGTTGGCAGTCGTTAATATGCGCAATGGTTTGAACTTAACCGGCTGGGGAAGTATAAGTTTCCCTAAGAATACGGAAAGCTCGGCGCCCGCGGCGGCGACACCGGCCAAATCGTCTCTCAAAAACGTCGAGGTGGTTGACGGAGTCCAGGTGGCGCGCATGGATCAGGTCGCTTACGGTTACAAGCCCGATTATTTCGAGGTTAAAAAGGGCGTCAAAGTAAGGTGGATAGTCGATTCCAAGAGCCAATACTCATGCGCCGCCGCTCTTATGCTGCCCGCGATGGGAATCCAAGAGTATCTTAACCCGGGTGAGAATGTCTTCGAGTTTACGCCGCAAAAGGCCGGCAACCTTAACTTTAGCTGTTCCATGGGAATGTACACCGGGAGGTTTAAGGTCATCGAATAAGATTGCACGCTCCCGCCTTCGCCCCGTCTGGGGCTACGGACGGGCAGGAAAGTGTGGCCTACAACGGAAGCCGTAAAGCCATACAAGCTATAGAGCTATAATAAAACGGAGCCTCTACAGCTTTACAGCTCTAAAGCTTTATAGCTAATTAACAACTTGAAGGTATAAATAGTAATAATATTAAGGGATTAACATTATGTCAGCCAAAAGAATTACATTAAGCATAAGCGGGATGCACTGCGCGTCGTGCGCGAAAATTATCGCGGGTGCCCTCGCGGCGGTGCCGGGTGTTAAAGACGCCAATGTCAGCTATGGCGCCGAAAAAGCGTCTATGCTCTACGAGGGTCGGGATATTAAGCCGGTCATTGACGCGGTGAAGAGGGCGGGGTATGGCGCGACACTCGTCGAGGAAGGTAACGCGGCGGTGGAAATCAACCGAAAAGCCCAAGAAACCAAGGCGCTGTGGCGCAAATTCTCGTGGAGTTTTGTTTTGAGTTTGCCAATGCTCTATTTTATGCTGTTTGATTTCTTCAAGGGTCTGCCGGGTGCCGGAAATCTCTTGCCGTACGCCGCCGTAATCTCATTCGCCCTGGCAACGCCGGTGCAGTTTATTATCGGCGCCAGTTTCTACCGCGGGCTCTGGTCTAACTTGCGAATACGTATGTTTGGCATGGACGCGCTCATAGCCATTGGCACTTCCGCGGCGTATTTTTACAGCATAGGCAATCTGATTTATTATTATCTGCAAAATAATTCTCTTATCGGTCTTGGGGGTATGAAAATTCCGGAAATTTATTTTGAGACCGCGGCATTTCTAATCACTTTTGTGACGTTGGGAAAGTGGCTGGAAGCCAAAGCGAAAAGCCGCGCTTCGGAAGCTATCCAAAAACTTATGGGCCTGCAGGCGAAAACGGCACGGGTGGTGCGCGGCACAAAAACGCTC
>DATEBX010000049.1:0-3180 GCA_035287145.1 Patescibacteria group bacterium
AGTGTTACTTGTTTGCCTTGGGCTTCAACTTGATAGTGCGCGCCGCTTTGGGTTCTTTTTTCGGTAATACCACTGTGAGTGTACCTTGTTCCAATTTGGCGTCGGCACGAGCGGCATCTACCTCGGCGGGCAAACTAACACTGCGGCCGAAAGAGCCGTAACGAACCTCGCGGTGGTAATAATCTTCCTTTTTGAGCTCGCGCGTTTGCTTGCGCTCGCCGTGAAGCCCTATGGCATTGTCCGTCACTTCAATTTCAATTTCTTCCTCTTTCATACCCGGCACATCGGCTTCGACAATAACCTCTTTAGCTGTTTGATGGATATTGATGGCGGGGTAACCGAGCTCCGACGGACGAGGCAGCGACACGAGCGAATCATCAAAAAGTCGGTCGATAGTGTCGCGCATATTCATCATTTCGCGCCAAGGCGTCCAAGGCATAATATCGCGGTCCACGGTTATCTCACCTTCCTTCTTCAAATGTTTCACCGATTTGATTTCTTCGCCCTCTTCCGGCTGGCAGCGAAATATATATTCAACAGGCAACTCGAAGAATTCTGCAATGAGAAGCGCTACCGGAATGGAAGGACGGTATTTGCCCGATTCGAGAGCAATGATGGATTGGCGGCTTACGCCCAGCTCATCCGCCAGCTCTTCCTGCGTCAAGTTGTATTTTTCTCTAACTTTTTTGAGCTCTGATTTAATGTCCATAGTTTGTGTTTTAGTACTTGAATCACCTTGAATAAGTTACTGTTCGACCCCAGCAGGGTGAGAACTATTAACCCTGTATAGTTCCCCGCCTCGCGTCGATGAGCTCCGCGAGTCGAGGCGGGTCGGAATACCTGCCCGTAATGCTTCGCCCGCCAGAAACACTGCATCTGCTGCGGGCTGGCATAGCGATGCAGGCGGGCCTCGAACAATATTATAATTCAACATCTAAATTGTAAAGTATGCTTTACATTAAGTCAAGGGGTGTAGTAGAGCGTAGCACACTACACCCCGAAGACCCTGAACCAGAGTTCTTAATGATGAAGGAATTTAGCTATTGACCAAATTTGTCAGGGGCGCTGTGGCGGGAATCACCGTATCGGTTATCACCGGTAGGTTGTACTGTCGGTCCACGGCGGGGTCGGCCACCAAAAAGCGGTGGACATAACTCGCCGCCACACTCACTAAAACCAGGAGGATGGCGATAAATATATATTGATTTGTAGATACTTTATTCATTTTAATCCCAGTTTCTAGTTGTCATTGCGAGTCCCGAAGGGACGCGGCAATCTGACACAGCAGTGTCATCCCGACTGGAGCCCCAAGGGGGCGGAATGGAGGGATCCCTCGACTCCGCGGACTGCGCTCGGGATGACGATTACGTCAGATTGCGGAGTTTATCCCGAGTAAACGAGGGATCGCCCCGATGGGGTTCCTCGCAATGACAAAACCAAGTTAACCCATATTTATACCATAATTCATTTACAGGGTCAAGTGCCGGAGCCACTCAAGGAGCGTTCTCACCCCAAAGCCAGTAGCGCCTTTGGGATTGTAGCTAACACCGTTTTTCGCCGCCCACACCGGGCCGGCAATGTCTATGTGGGCGAATGGAGTGCTCTCATCGACAAATTCCTGTAAAAACAGCCCGCCCATAATGGCGCCCGCCCATTTGTCGTCGTGTATATTTTTGATGTCGGCGATGTCACTGCGATATTTGGGTAAGTAATCTTTGACGAGCGGCAAACGCCAAATGTTTTCGCCGGTCGTCGCCGCCGCTTTTGTAATGCTTAGTGCTAAATCCTCATCATGGGTCATAAGTGCCGCCACCGTTTCACCGAGCGCCACCATTGCCGCGCCGGTCAGTGTTGCCAAATCCAACATAATATCTGGTTTAATGTTTTTCGTCGCGTAAGCCAGCGCGTCGGCCAGTATCAAACGTCCTTCGGCGTCGGTATTGACGATTTCGACGGTTTTTCCGCCATAGCTTGTTATAACATCGCCCGGCCGCGCGGCGCGGCCGCTGGGCATATTTTCGCAAGCGGGTATGAGCCCGTGAACTTCGAGCGGTAAATCAGCGAGCATAAGCGCGCGAAAAACGCCCAGCACCGTGGCAGCGCCTGCCATATCAACTTTCATCTCCGCCATTGATTCCGCCGTCTTGAGCGACAAGCCGCCGGAATCAAAAGTTATGCCTTTGCCGACAAGTGTAATGCGTTTGAGCGGTTTGCTTCCTTTATAAATTAGGTGGATGAGATACGGCTCCTCCACCGACCCCTTCGCCACCGCGAGAATTGCCCCAAACCCTTCTTTTGTAAGCGCCTCGCGGTTGAAAGTTTTGATATTTACGCGTTCCGACTGCTCGGCAATGTTTGCCGCCACCGCCGCTAAATCTCGCGGATGAACCATATTGGACGGCTGGTTTACCAAATCCCGCGCGAAAGTCGCGCCCAGAACACCGATGGCGGTTCGCGCCATCACTTCTTTAGCACGACCTATTACACCGTCGTATATTATATTAACCTCTCGAATTGCCCTCTCTCGAGCTTTGCGAGCTTCCTCTTTCTTGTAGTCCAAAAATCGGTAGTCGGCGAGCCACAGCCCCTCAACCAGCGCACCCACCAGCGCGTCGGCGCTGTCAAGTTTAGGAGCGACTATCGCCACTCGCCGCGCCACCACCTTGCGCGCTTTTTGAATAGCGCTCCCAGCCCAACGGCGGATGATTTCGTGATTGACTTCCGCTTGCTCTCCCAGTCCCAAAAGACATATCTTGGTCGCCTTGATATTGTCGCCGCCGTCGCACCACAAGGTCGCACCGAGTTCGGCGCTGAATCCGGTTCGCACCAGCTCCGCTTTGAGTGTGCCGCCAAGCGCTTTGTCGAGCTCGTTGAGCTTTTGCGATTCCCCGCTCGCCACCGGCACAACCAAAAGATCCGCCTCCACCTCTTGGTATTTTTGTTTGATAAAATTGATTTTCATAATACGTATTATTTTTGTCATTCTGAGTGAAGCGAAGAATCTGTGGCCCAGATCCATTCGACTCCTTTGGAATACCTCGGTCGCTCAGGATGACAAACTACCCCTCCTTTTCAAACAGAATACCTCGAAAGATGCTAAAAACCTCCTTATAGTCGTTGCCGGCGACAAGGGGCTAGCCGGCTCGTATAATAGTAATATGTTGCGCGCCGTGAAAGAGT
>DATEBX010000050.1:0-3362 GCA_035287145.1 Patescibacteria group bacterium
TGTTTTTTTCTTCATAATGTTGAGGTTAGTTAATATTCATCATCATTATACCGCTCCTCTGACCATATAAATAATCAACATCAGCTACAATTACCAACAATTTATTAGCATTATGCCCATTCTGAAACCCCTTGGGGGTGAAGAATCTGGGCCCAGATCCTTCGCCCCCTACTGGGGGGGGCTCAGGATGACACATCTGTATCACCTTCTAACTTGCGTCGAGACTAAGTTTCGACTCTAAGCGGCATAATGATGTACTGAAATGTCTTGTCGGAGGGGTCCTTGAGGACACAGGGGTTGAGCTTGCCGACAAAATCAAGCTCAATCTTATCGCCCGACAATACCAGAAGCGCGTCGAGAATATAGCGGGCGTTAAAAGCAATTTCAAGTTCCGACCCTTTGGTCTCGGCCGGCACCAGCGACTTATTTTCACCAAGCTGCGGTGAGGTCGCCAGCACCTCTATCTGCTTCGAGAAAATTTTGAGTTTAATGTTGTTGGCGGCATCTCTGGCAAAGAGAGTTGACATTTTCATAGCATTAACAAGCTCCGTTCTCGTCAGTGAACTTTTAATAGGCAGTTCTTTGGGAATAATCTGCTCGTAGTCGGGAAATGACCCCTCGACAACGCGGCTTATGAGGTACGTATCACCCATTGAGAATGCCGCTTGGTTTTCGCCCAGACGAACACGCATGCGGTCGTTGCCCTCCTCCAGCAGCCGCACAACTTCTATCATAGTGCGGGCGGGAATGATGACGTCGGTATCGCGGCTGACTTTTTTGTCGAGCATTAAAACTTTCTCCGCCAAGCGAAAACTATCCGTCGCCACGAGCTTTAGTGTGTTGCCGCTGATTTTGACGAGGATTCCGGCCAGAACAGGCCGCGTTTCGTCCACCGCCGCGGCAAAGACCGTTTGGGTTATGGCGCTTTTGAGCTCACTCGAAGCGACCTCAAACTCAAGCTCGGCCGTAATTTCAGGAATAGCGGGGAATTCGCTGGCGGCTATACCTTTAATACTTGCGTTGTAATGGGCGCTCTTTAGGGTCGCGTCATCGTCCCTGGTCTCAATAGTGATGGTTTGGTCAGTATTTGTCGCTATAAATTCCGCCAAGAGCTTTGCCGGTAAGGTGACACTACCCTCCTCCCCAACCTTACCGCCGACGTAAGTACTGATTCCCATCTCTAAATTGGTCGCGGAAAGGCGCAACCTGCCTTTTTCCGTCTTAAGTAGAACATTGGCGAGGACTGGCAGGGTCGTGCGGGTGCCGACCATTCGACTAACCAATCCCAGACCCCTTTGTAGATTACCCTGTGTACACTCTATCTTCATATCGTCGTCCTTTCTCGTCCCCTATATACCTGTTATTTCATAAAGGTAATGCAAATGCAACTTAGGCCTGTGGATAAACTGTGGATAACTTGTGGATAACTATTGAGTTATTCACAGCTGCTAATTTTTCAAAATACTTATCCCCACTTTCCACACTGCGCGCCACCCACTTATCCACAGTTTATCCACAGGCCCCCAACCTATTTATCCCCACTATCCACACCCTTACTACTACTGCTAGTTTTTATAAGAAAGAAAGAAATAATAATTACACGACTTACATAATACTGAATCGACCCCTCCTCCTACTCCTCCCCTTACCAAGGGGAGGATGGGTGGGGTAATTGCGTAAGTCGTGTGAAAAGAGGTTTTTAGTTTCAAGAAAACGATTTATTGATGGTGAATAATTTCTCTTATAGCATTAACTTCTCTTTTAAGAGTTGGGTCTTTGATGATATCCCGCTCTATTTTACGAGCGCCGTGCATAACCGTGGTGTGGTCTTTTCCGCCCAATTCCTTGCCGATTAAGGGGGTAGACAGGTTTAGCTCGTGGCGCAGGAGATACATAGCTATTTGACGCGCGGTGGCCAGGGCTCTATGACGTTTGCCGCTCATAAGGTCGGACTGGGGAAGGTTATAATAGCGGCAAATCGCGTTAACCACCTTTTCAACCGAGGCAGAACCCTCTTTGGCGGTAAATTGGTCTTGAAGGAGGTCGTTGCAAAGGGCGATGGTCGGTTCTTCATGATAGAGTTGGGTGTGGGTTGATATCTTGTTAAAAGCGCCGGTAAGGACTCTGACATTGGAGCGGATATTTTTGGCGATATAGCTTAATATCTCGTCGTCGTATTTGATTTTTTGTTCTTGGGCTTTATTGCGCAAAATCGCCAGCCGTGTCTCGAAGTCGGGCGGCTGGATGTCGGTCATAAGTCCGGAGCCGAAACGGCTCTTGAGGCGTTCTTCGAGAGCGGTAATATTTTTGGGCGCGCGGTCGGCAGTGATAATAATTTGTCGGTTGGTTTGGTGGAGTGTGTTGTAGGTATGAAAAAATTCCTCTTGAGAACCCTCTTTATTGGCGATGAATTGGATGTCATCAATAATAAGGACGTCAATCTCGCGGTAGTTTTTTTTAAATTCCTTCATCTTGCCGCTTGAGATGCTGGCGACAAAGTCGTTGGTAAAGGTTTCGCAGGGGACATAGACCACTTTTTTTTGGCGGTCGCGCCGGATAATATCGTTGCCGATGGCTTGGGCTAAATGTGTTTTGCCCAGCCCCACGCCGCCGTAGATAAAAAGAGGATTGTGGATTTCCCCGGGTTTTTCCGCCACCGCTTGGGCGCTGGCGGCGGCGAAACGGTTGGTGTTGCCGACGATGAAGTTTTCAAAGGTATATTGGCGGCCTAGGGTAGTCCCTGGAGTGTTAGTTTTGGCGGGCGGCCGTGCTGGCGGCTGGTTGATGATAACTCGGGGCGAAACAGACCCGCGGCTGGCGACTTGGTAGATTAGCTCCTTAGCGCCGGGCAGGAATTTTTTGAGAGTGCAAAGTGTTTCATTTTGGTACTTGTCGCGGATCCAGTCACGGTTAAAAACATTGGGGGCACCGATAGTCACGCGGCCGTTAACATATTCCGCGATAAAGGTATCTTTAAACCACGTGCGAAAATTGGCGTGCGTGAGGGTTATCTCCAGCTCGCCCAGCGTCGCCTTCCAAATTTGGTCAAGATCAATCATAGGAATAATTTAAAAATCAAAATGCATTCTTCGACTTCGCTCAGAATGCCCTGAGCCTGCCGAACGGGCAAAATTGAGGATGCTGAATTGTCATAATACCCGGACATCCGAGGAGCTTGCTCCTCGGTAGGATAGGGTGCTGGCGCATCGTGCCGGTGGAGTAGCCAACAAAAGATGTCCTTGCCTGTGGTAAATTGAAAACATATGGATATCCTTAAGGGCGCACAAACAACTTATCAAATAGGTTATCACATTGTTTGGGGCGTCAAATACTGCAAGAGGTTACTTAACAATCAAATGAAG
>DATEBX010000051.1:0-2640 GCA_035287145.1 Patescibacteria group bacterium
TAATTCTTTTCTTTCTTGGGTTTGGTGAGAATTTCTATCAGTCCTATCACGGAGGTTACACCCTTAAATTTTCCCTCCTCAAGTCCAGAAAATACTATTTTCGTTTTTTGCCAAAAGTTATTGTATTTTTCAAACTGATAGATAAAAAGCATCGTATCCAAACCCACGACTCTATGCCCTTGGCAGAATACTGCCAATTTACCTGTCATAATTTTTATCCCAGTTAGCTCTTTCTTGGCGGATATATATTAAAGGGTCAATATCTTGCCAGATCGCTTGACCCAAACCCAACATCTTCTCCGAATAACTTTTAGGTGTTGGGGACAGGACAATTGAGCTGCCTATGGAATAAACATACATTTCTTGGCCCTCTCTAACGGCCGTTTTTTCTCTAATCTCTTTGGGAATGACTACTTGGTATTTTTGACTAACAGTTGTTTTGACCATATTTATCCAATCTTACTTATTTATATAACCTCTTACATCTTACTGCTACGTCTTACCTTTGTCAAACAGATAGGAAGGAGACCGTTGAAAAACCCCTAATAAAAACTAATAATCTATTATTCTTCGAGCCCATTCGGCAAGCTCAGGGTAAACTCCGTCGAGAGTTTAAACCTATTAGTTCTCGCTCCAATGGAGCTCCAACAATTCTAGGTTTGCTTCTGGCGCATAATTTGCCAGTACAAGCTCTTCAAACTGCCGATAACATCGTTCGGGAAACGGCAACGTTCGGTATAAGCGCTTAGGTCCTCGGTTAGCGGCTGGGGATTTTTCATGTCCTGCGCGCCCAGAAAATAGTACATAATCGATTTCTCGCCGGCAATGTGGTCAAGTCCCAGGGCGTGCCCCAGCTCGTGCATCAGCACCAAGCGCAACTCCTCTTGGTCGCCGAAAGTATAGATATCAATGACCGGGCCGGCGCTTGAGTATTCGCCCTGGGTAATGATTTTATTATTACTGGAATCAACTTCTTGGTTGAACTCGCTGACATTGGTGTTGTAAAAGTCAACCTGCTGGTTAAGGGATTGCGCTAGGCCCTGCAAGCGGTTTTGTTCCGCCGCCAAGGACTTTCTTTCCACCTCAAGCGCCTGAAATTGTTCCGGCGGCGCGCCGCCGACACTGTTCCAATACACAACCTGCCTCTCATATTCTTTGGCGCGGGCATTAAATGCCTGTACTTGGCTTTCAAGGTTTTCCTTCGAGATGTCCAAGGTTGTCTTGCTCTCGGCTAGCGTGGCGGAGCCGGTTTTGAGCTTATCGAGTTCCGCCTGGCGCTGGTCGTAAATAAGGTTTATTTTAAGCGGCGCGCCATCTTTTTCGGCCAAGCTGTCCTGCCCGACGCCCTTATCCCACCGCGAGGCGGCTTCGCGGGCAACCGACCCAAACTCGGCGGCGCTAATCTTGAACCGGCTGTCCACACTGCCAATAACATAGTCGAGCGGTTTATGACAACTCGAACGGCTGACAAGATATGAATAGAATATGAAAAGCGCCACCCCTGTTATTGCCAGCCCGGCGAGCCAGCGAACCAAGATACCCCAAAACGAACGCGGCTCTTTTTGTAATGTTTCTGCCATATATTTATCCTTGCTCTCGAGATTCCTTATCGGCGCGGAGATCTATTTCCAAAGATTTGACAATATTCATTCCACCCATATCCTCCGGTTGCGGTATGCCCAGAAGCGCCAATACCGAGGGCGCGATATCGGCCAAAACCCCGATGGGCTCTCGCGCGGCATACTCAAGGTATTTCCGCTTAGCTTCATCGGCATCTACACTCGCAAAATTATAAGGTAGAGCCGGAAAATCAAAATACACAAAATGCACCGGATTGGTGGTGTGCTCTTTGTGCGGCTCGCCGGTCTCTTCATCTATCATAACGTCACAATTGCCGTGGTCGGCGGTCAATATTACTCGATAGCCGGCTTGAGACGCGGCGGCCAACACTTTGCCCAAGCACCCATCCACCACTCCGCACGCTTTAACCACGGCTTCCCAAGCGCCGGTATGCCCCACCATATCGCCGTTGGCATAATTGACGACAATCAATGGATATTGTTCATTAAGCGCCGTCAGTACTTTATCCGTCACTTCCAATGCCGACATCGTCGGCGCCAAGTCGTAAGTTTCAACTTTTTTCGAGGGCTCTATCTCGTCCTTTTCGCCTTCGTAGGGCTTCTCCACGCCGCAATTGAAAAAGTAAGTCACGTGAGCGAATTTCTCCGTCTCCGCCGTATGGAATTGGCTAAGGCCCGCGCGCGCCACCATCTCGCCTAAGGGATTGCGCGCCTCCGCCGGCGCCGGCGCCGCCACCATCGGCACCAGGGTATCGGAATAATACTGCGTTAGCGTACAAACATAAAGATTTTCCGGCCGCGCAAAGTTTTGCAATTTCACGTCAATCTTTTTCTGAAATCGGTCAAAGGGGGCAAGAAGCTGACGCGCGCGGTCGGAGCGGTAGTTGAAAAAAACAATCGCGTCATTGGCCCCCACCTTACCGCCGCCGCCAATGACCGACGGTTCTATAAACTCATCGGCTTTACCGCTTTGATAATTCGCTTTGATGGCCTCCTCGGCGGAGCGGTATTGAGTGCCGGTGTTCTTAATAAACAAATCAGCGGCTTTCTGCGTCCGGTC
>DATEBX010000052.1:0-2288 GCA_035287145.1 Patescibacteria group bacterium
ACGGGGCTTGGTGCCAGAGGTGGGAGTCGAACCCACACGTCCTTGCGGACATCAGGTCCTAAACCTGACGTGTATGCCAATTTCACCACTCTGGCAAAAAATGTTTACGAATTACTACGCACTAACCCTTGTCATTCCCGAGTCGGATAAAATCCGACATCGGGAATCCAGCTTTTTGGATCCCCGGGTCAAGCCCGAGGATGACAACTGGGAGAGTTGTGTATCACCTAAATCATACCTAAAATCAACCTTATAAGCTACCCTTATTGCCCAAAATCACACCTACGCGGTGTGATTGAGGAATGGGGTGATCTTTACTGCTCGAGCTACAAAGTTACCAGGTTTTGGAGTTTTTGGAAGGTTTTGTCGCCAATCCCCTTAACGTTTTTGAGCTCCTCGGCGCTTTTGAACAAACCGTGGGTATTGCGATACTCGATAATGCGGGCGGCATACGTCGGACCAATGCCGGGCAAGCTGTCGAGTTGAGCAGCAGAAGCGGTATTGATATTGACCTTGCCCGTCGGCTGACTCGCGGAGCTGCCCGATGTCGTCCGTTTGACCGCCACCGTTTGCGTATCGGTAGTAACGGTTTCGCTCGGCGCGTTCTGGCTCAAGTCACCGATTTTCTTATTGAGGTCGTCGATTTTCTGGTTTAGATTGTCTATCTCCGCCTTAAACGCCGCCTCGCTCTCGGTTGACGCGCCCAGAACCATTGGCCGCCAGCCGCCATTTCGCCAGTTCAGTATGCCGCCGCCGGCGATTATCAATATAAGGAGCGCGATGCCGATAATAATCTCTATCTTGCGCCGCCGTCTCTCTTTATCCTCCGCCGTCAAGTCAATAGGCTTGATGTTATCGAGGTCGTTTTTTTTAGGCATAATCTAAACTCCAATTAACAATTTCCAACATCCATTCAACTATCAACAACCAAGCTGCAATGTTATTTTTTCAAAGATGAAGCGAAAATCAAGACAAATTCATGCGCCTCTTGCCATAGATTCTGTGCATCGGCTTTTAGCCTAATATCCGCTTCTATGATTACCCTAAGCCAATACATTGTTTCCTTGGCCTCCTTCTTCGCAATACCGAGTTTATGCCTAAAATCTTTTTTCGAATTTGCCTCATTAGCTTCACAGTAATTCGCCCCGATACTTGTTCCCGACCTTACTAGCTGGCTAATAATTGGTCTAGTCGTCGCATTCTCCCCTATTCCTCGACAAAACCTAACTATCATTTTACCAAAACGCAGTGTTCGTTCCCCCAAATCAAATATTTGGCCGTTATTATTTGGAAGTTGATTGGATGTTGTCATTTGATATTTGATACTTTAGTATATCAATTTCTTCTGCAACTTTTTTGGCTTTTTCGATGAGCTCTGTGTCGGCAAGCGATGCCAGTTTTAGTTCCGTAAAGCCCGATTGCTCGAGACCAAAGAGATTGCCGGGGCCGCGCAGCTCAAGGTCTTTTTGGGCGATGACAAAACCATTATCAGACATCGCAAGAATGTTAAGACGTTCTATGGTTTTAGAATTGCTTAATGCCGCCTCGCTGGGCGCCAAGAAACAGTAGGACTGATGCTTACTTCGCCCCACCCTCCCTCGAAACTGATGGAGTTGGGCCAGCCCGAAGCTCTCGGCATTTTCAATGAGCATGACGCTGGCGTTAGGCACATCGACGCCGACCTCCACCACCGAAGTGCTAACTAAGATATCGTATTTTTTGGCCATAAAATCCGACATCGCCTCATCTTTGTCTGGCTTTTTCATCTGACCGTGCAGGACGCCAATCTTGCGATGGGCAAATACCCCGTCCTTAAGCCGCTCCGATTCCGTTTTGAGCGCCTTGCGTTCGCCGCCGAAAAGCCGACCGGAAGAATTTTCAGACGCGCTTATGAGCGGCACGATAACGAATACTTGGCGGCCACGCTTTATTTGCGCATCGATAAATTGGTACGCAGAATTCCTGTCAATAATATTACCTTCCCTTGTCATTTCGACCCCCAGTAAGGTGGAGAAATCGCTTTCAGAAAGGGATTCCTCGACTACGCTCGGAATGACAGGAGGATGAAGGGATTCCTCGACTCCGCTGACTTTGCTCGGAATGACAGGGGGATGAAGGGATTCCTCGACAGAGTTTACACCGAGCTTGTCGAAGTGCTCGGAATGACAAAATGTGGAGGTATTGGAAATAATTTTAGTTATTATGGGCTTGCGTTCTTTCGGCTTTTCTTTGAGGGTAATCAAGGTTACCGCGCCGCTTATTAGCATCCCCAAAGTCCGCGGGATGGG
>DATEBX010000053.1:0-4641 GCA_035287145.1 Patescibacteria group bacterium
CAAAGCGCGAGTCAGTTCAATGTTATGAGCATCCCCACGATGTTTGTCATCAAGGGCGGGCAGGTGAAGTCGCAGATGGTCGGCGGGCTGTCGGAGGACAAGCTGAAGCAGAAAATAAGGGATAGTATTGGAAGCTAAATATAGGATGCAAATTATGGATGACACTCTCAAGGGCCTAAATACTGAACAGGAGCGAGCGGTCACTTTTGGTAAGGGGCCGCTCTTGGTAGTGGCCGGCGCCGGCACGGGAAAAACTACAGTTGTGACACGCCGCATCGCCTGGCTCATTGGCCAGCAAAAAATCGCGCCGTCCAGCATCCTTGCCCTCACTTTCACCGATAAAGCCGCCGGCGAGATGGAAACAAGGGTTGACCAGCTGGTGCCCTATGGCTATGTCGATACTTGGATATCGACCTTTCACGCTTTCGGCGACCGCGTCCTGCGCGACCACGCGCTCGAAGCCGGGCTTAGCCCTAATTTTCAGGTACTGACCCAACCCGAACAAGTTGTATATCTGCGAGAGCGCTTTTTTGCCATAGACGCTCTCAAGTATTTGCGTCCATTGAGCGGCCCCACTAAATTTATCCCCGATATCATAGCTCACATCAGCCATCTCAAAGATGAGCTCATCAGCCCGGAAAAGTACCTGGCTTTTGCCGCCGATGCCGCGGGCAAGGCCGAAACCGATGAGGATAGGGTGGCCGCCGAAAAATATCTGGAAATCGCCAAAATTTACGCCCACTACCAGCGGTGGATGGTTGAGGCCGACCAGATTGATTTCGGCGACCAGATCAACCGCGCCCTCAAACTGCTCGAAGAGCACCCGGACATTCTAAAAAAATACCAGCATCAATTTCGGTACTGTTTGATTGATGAGTTTCAAGATACCAATACCGCGCAAAACGAGCTTATTAAAATACTCTTCGGCCCCAAGGCGCCGCGCCAAAACGTTACCGTGGTTGGCGACGACGACCAATCCATCTATCAATTTCGCGGGGCGGCGGTCGAAAACATTCTCGGCTTCAAAAAAACTTGGCGCGGCGCGGGCATTGTGGTTCTGAATAAAAACTATCGCAGCCAGCAGGGTATCTTGGACGCCGCCTACAATCTCATCCAGCACAACAACCCTGACCGCTTGGAAATAGAAGCCAAAATCGATAAAAAGCTCACCGGCACCGGACCGGGCCCGGAGCCGGAGCTTCACCGATACGACGATGATTTCCACGAAGCCAAAGCCATCGCCAACCGCATCGGCGAACTTGTCCAAGCCGGCGCGTCATACAGCGACATTGCCATCCTGACGCGCGCCAACAACCAGGCCGAACCGTTCATCCTCGAATTAAGGTCGAGCGGCATCCCGTACTTGGCGCCGGGGACGAGCGGCCTTTATGACGAACCCATTATCAGATTGCTGGTGAGTTTTTGCCGGGTGCTGGCCGATTACGACGACTATTTGTCGCTCTACTATTTGGCAACCTCGGAAGTTTACGGCGTGGGCGTGGTGGCGATGACCGCCGTGGCGGACTACACGCGGCGCCACAATCTGCATTTTCGCGACGTCCTCACCGATATTAGCCGGCACGAAAAGATATCGGAAGTCGTCAAGCCGGAGATTAATAAGCTCGAGAAGCTGCGTGACAATATTGAAAAATACGCTCGGCTGGCGCGCGAGCGCAATGTCGGCGAGGTCATCTACCGGTGGCTTGTCGACACGGGGCTTCTAAAAAAACTCGATGCCGCGTCGGACAATGACTTGCTCGCGAGAGTTGAGCTCGAAAATATCGCCGCTTTTTATGAAAAGATTAAGAACTTCGTTCGCGCGTCGGACAACCCGAGTGTTATGAACTTTGTCGCCAATCTGCGGCTCCTTACCGAGGCGGGGGAGAATCCGGCCCTTAGCCAAGGGGAAATTGACGTCAACGCGGTAACACTGCTTACGGTTCACAGCGCCAAGGGGTTAGAGTGGCCGGTGGTTTTTCTGCCAAGTTTAGCATCCGACCGCTTTCCCAGCCGCCACCGCCAAGACACCATTCCGTTGCCGGAGAAGCTGATAAAAGCGAAGGAGTCGGATAGGGACTTGCATCTGCGGGAAGAGCGGCGGCTCTTTTACGTTGCTCTGACTCGGGCGAAAGAAAATGTGTATTTATCTGTCGCCAAGATTTACGGGCAGGGAAGCCGCGAGAAGAAAGTGTCGCAATTTGTTTACGAAACACTGGGTAATGCAAAAATGAGCTTGAAAGATGAAAAGTTGAGAATTGTTGACAAGCTGTCGCTGTTTGAGGCGGTGGAAAAAAGGGCGCAAGTTAAGACGAGGTTTATGAAAGCCGACGGCATAAAACTCAATCCGCACCAGATCGACGACTACCTGACATGTCCGAAGAAATTTGATTACATTCATGTCCTGCAGATTCCCATCACCCAAGCGTGGGAAGTGGCGTACGGCAACGCCATTCATCAAGCCATCGAGCTTTATTTCACCAAGAAATTGAAAAAGACCGACGTGAGCATAGATGAGCTAACCAAAGCATATCGCGCCGCGTGGCGGTCGGAGAATTTTGTTACCCGTGAGCACGAGGAGCAAAAGAAAATCATTGGCGAGCAGACGCTGGCGGCCTTTTTCGAGCGCGAGCAAATCGCCAAGCGCCAAGTTAAGGCGGTGGAGGAGAGATTTGAATTCGCGCAAGACGGTGTCAAAATCAGCGGCCGCTACGATACCGTTTTTTCTGAAGGCGGGGAAAAGCTGATACTTGATTTTAAGACATCGGACGTGACGGAAGAAAAGAAAGCCGGTGAGCGCGTCCGGCAATCAACACAGATGCAAATCTACGCGCTCGCCGAGCAAACTATCGGCGGCAAGCGGCCGCAAACCGCGCTCTATTTCGTGGAGTCGGGGATAATCGCGCGCCATATATTCTCCGACAAGGAAATTACCAAGACCAAAGAGAACATCGAGCGCGTCGCCGGCGGCATCAAAAAACAGAACTTTACGGCCACCCCAAGTTTCACCCAGTGCCATTGGTGCGCCTACAAAGCCATCTGCCCCTCCAAATTCCGCTCCGCCTAACCGGCTAAAGTACACCTCGTAGGTGGCCTTTTGGGTTAATGGGAGTTATCCACAGTTAGACACTGACTATATAGTCAGCGATAATGTTTATATAGGAGTAAAATGGCGAAGGAGAGGGCTGTTACCGAGCGACAAAAAGAGATTCTGGGGTTTATCTACGAATCTTTCAAGGAAAATGGCTATTCGCCTACGCTTGATGATTTCAACGATAAGTTCGGTTTTAAGTCCAACCAAGCTATCATAGACCACCTCTCCGCGTTGGAGAAAAGGGAGCTGATTCAGAGAGACGAGGGAACGGCGCGCTCGATTGTCATTAAACCCCTCGGCTACGAAACGATAAAAAAAGAACCGCTAGCGCGTGTTGCCGGCGTCACCGCCGCCGGTCCCACCATCGAAGCCATAGAGCAAAGCGAGTGGACTCCGATACCGTCGGGGTTCCGTATGTATGAGGATGTTTTCGTTGTTGAGGTCAGCGGCAATTCGATGGTCGAGGCCGGCATCTACGACCGAGACAAGGTGCTGATAAAAAAGGAAAAAGAATATAAGTCCGGCGACATCGTCCTTGCCAGAATAGGGGACGAAGTTACCTTGAAAACTTTTATCCACAAAGACGGCAGAATATACCTCAAGCCGGAAAACCCGGCTTGCCGGATAATCGCCATCACCCATGAAACCTACTTCTTAGGCAAATATATCAAAAACCTAACTACGGGGGCGTAATTTTATAAAATTTAGATTTCGATGACAGAGATTTATGCAAAAAATTATATTTTTCTCGACGAATCTGGTAAGCCAGAGGTATATTCAGCACGCGGTACAAATTTAGTATTAAGCCATCAGGCCACAAAGTATCTGGTCATCACTGCCGTAAGAACCCCTGATCAATTAGACCTTCAACGGAAAGTCACAGACTTCAGATCTCAAGTATTACACGACCAAAAACTCAAGAAAATATTTTCCTCCTCTTATACTCTTGATGTTTTTCACGCCCATGTGGACTATCTTGAGGTCAGAGAATTATTCTACACCTTCATTGCTGGCCTGAGCGAGGAAATAAAACTTGATATTATTGTTGTCGAAAAACTTAAATGCTTTACTCCGCTACAGCAAAATCCAGGAAAGATGTACGGCATTATGGCGGGGCAATTGCTGAAAAATATTTGCCACCAATCAAACAATACCGAGGTCATATTCTCAAGAAAAGACAGTAAGCTGAAGCTACAAAAGGAGCTTGAGGGGGAAGTAGAAAAAATTCGATTAGATTATCTACAAAAACATCCCAGATTGGATGCAAAGTACTCACTAAAATATCATCATAATCCTCATTATACCCATGGAGCGCTTCAAATAGCAGACTATGTCTCGTACGCCGCTTATCAAGTATTTGAAAATAATAATCGACAATTTTACGAGATAATTAAAGGCAAAATTGGTAAAATCCATGACATTTGCAACAAAAAATACTTCACTCGGAGCAACCCGCTGTAACTATCCACTTAAGGAAGTGCGAACTTCGCACGTTTCATTAAGCGGATTGCTCTAAATGAAGTATTCCCGAAGCAGCGTCTCAAGGAGTG
>DATEBX010000054.1:0-5992 GCA_035287145.1 Patescibacteria group bacterium
GCCATAAATTCCTTATACTCATTCGCGAGCGTTACGGTTTTTGATTTTTTAACAAGTGACGATTTCGCCCAAAAGCGCCGCAGATTGAGTAGAACCGTTTTGGCGCCGTCCATCGCTTCCCATCTAAAGTCCAATTTCGAGCGGTAGTGGGCTTGGAGCAATTCAAACCGCAAAACCGGCGGCAAATAATGCCGTTTTATAACATCGCGCAAAGTATAATAATTGTTAAGCGATTTTGACATTTTGGCGCCGTCAACCAGCAGGTGCTCGTTATGCAGCCAGTAACGCGCTAATGGTTTGCCGGTTGCCGCTTCACTCTGCGCCAGCTCATTTTGATGATGGGGAAAAATCAAATCAACGCCGCCGGTGTGGATATCAAACGGCTGACCCAAATATTTAGCGCTCATCACCGAACATTCTATATGCCAGCCGGGCCTACCGTCTTTAATATCATCACCGAATTTCCACAGCGCGAAATCCCGCGGCGAACTTTTATCGTAAAGGTCATTTTTAATGCGCTCGCGTGTCGTTTTCGGGTCAATTTGAATTCGCGCGAACTGCCCGTACTTTTTGTATTTATCCACGGAAAAATATATGCCGTCATCGGCGCGGTAAGCAAAGCCCTTTTTGACCAATGTGTCAGCCATGCCACGCATTTCTCTAAGATGCTCGGTGGCGCGGACAAATTTAATCTCATCCACCGACACGTTCATAGCGCGCATATCGTCCATAAAGATTTTTTCGTAACGGGCGGCAATCTCCTCGATGGTCGTCTTCTCCTCTTTCGCGCGCTTTATCATCTTATCGTCAATGTCGGTAATGTTCATCACCCATTTCACCGAGTAGCCGGCGGCTTTTAGAAAGCGATACAAGAGATCATTGAAAATATAAGCGCGCAAATTGCCGATGTGCGCTTCGTCGTAAACCGTCGGGCCGCAAGAGTACATACCTACCTTACCCGCTTTTATGGGCTTAAAATCCTCGAGTCGGCGGGAGGCGGTATTATAAATCCGGGTCTTCGTCGTCAAATTTATTTTTCTTATATGATGTTTTTTTACCTTGTCGGCTAACTGCTAAGTCCTCGTCCAGCCCTTCCTCAAACAAATCTCCATCCTCTATGCTCTCCACTGCGTCATCGTTGACATTTACCTCGCCCAGTGTCTCGAGCGGTGTTCGGCACAAGGGGCAATTGCCTGGTTCTTTTTGGGAAAAATTCCCGCAACCAGGGCAAAAGTAATCATCGGGCACGTATTCCTCCTTATGACTCCGTATGACGGAAGCCACACTAACTTTGTTTTTATTTTTTGTGCTGAATTACCGCCTCCGCGGTAACATCCCCTGCTTATTCGCGTGTGATATTCGAGTGTAATTAGCGTTTGCTTAATTTTTGTGTATTCGAGTGATAATAATTCTAAAAATACTCCCTACTAATACTCCTTACGCCCTTCCAAAGCCCTTGTCAAGGTCGCTTCGTCAGTGTACTCCAAGTCGCCCCCTACCGGCAGGCCTCTCGCCAACCGCGTCACCTTAACATTGTAGGGCGAAAGTTGCTGGCGGACGTACATAGCGGTCGCCTCGCCCTCAAGCGACGGGTCGGTGGCGAGAATTACCTCATCGATGCTACCCTCGTGCTCATTGACTCTTTTAACCAGTTGGTTGATGCGAATGTCGTCCGGACCAACTCCGTTAACCGGCGATATGACGCCGCCTAAGACGTGGTAAAGCCCGTCATAGCCGGTTTTTTCCATAGCCAGCAGGTCAAGCGGTTCCTCGACCACCGCCAACAGACGCTCGTCGCGCCGCTCGTCGGCGCAGATGGGACAAGGGTCGGTGGTCGCGTAATTGAAACAACGGCGGCATTCGGTCAAATTTTCTTTCAAATCCATCACCACCTGGCCCAGCCGTCGATTGTCGTCCTCGCTTTTGGCGAGCAAATAAAAGGTCAGCCGCGCCGCCGTCTTCGGCCCCACCCCCGGCAACTTCGCGAGCTCCTCTATCAAATTAGTTATACTCTTCGGCAATAAACTCATACAAATAATTTCAAAGCTCAAATGTTAAATGTCAAAACCAAAACTAAAATCGAAAAACTTCCTAAATACACAATGACATGACTTGCGTAAAAAATAGTTAATATTGTTCGAGCCAGCAGGCGAGAACTATACACCATAATAGTTCTCGGATTACCTCGAACAATATAAATTTATTGTTCGAGTCCCAGCCTGTCCACCGAAGCTTGAGCGAAGGAGGATGGGGCGAGAACTCTATCGGCAGTAGTTCTCGTCGCAGACTCCTCGAACAATATATGTGCAGGTAGCGAAATATTTATTTTTATCTTTCTTTGTTTTTTGTACTGTTCGCAGTTCTTACATTTAAAATTTTGCTTTGAGATTTGACATCTGATTTTTGAGATATCTTAATGTTTTCCAAAAACTTGCATTCCGGGTACTTCGAACAGCCGACGAACCAGCCGAAACGGCCCTTACGGGCTTTGAGCTCGCTCGAACACTTGGGACATTTCTTGGAGGTCGCCAGCTCTTCCGCCTGGTTTTTGACGGCTTCCTCCTCCGGCGTCAGGTAGGGTTTGGTATAGCGGCACTCGGGAAATCCCGTACAAGCGTAAAACTGGCCGAATTTACCCCTTTTGATGACAATCGGCTTGCCGCAGTCGGGGCAAACTTCATCGGTCGCGATATTGGTATCAATCTTCTCGATTTTCCCCTCTTCACTGCCGATCTGCTTGGCGAGCGGCAGGTAAATGTCGTCAACAACCTTTGTCCAAGCAAGCTCGCCAGCGGCGATACTGTCAAGCTCTTCTTCGACACGCGCCGTAAAATCATAATCCACCACGTCGGGAAAATGCTTCACGAGCATATCATTGACCAATACTCCTGTTTCCTGTGGATGCAGCCGCCCCTGCTCTTTTTTGACATAGCCGCGGTCAACGATAGTGGACATAGTCGGCGCGTAAGTTGACGGCCGGCCAATCCCCCGCTCCTCGAGCGCTTTGATGAGCGATGCTTCAGAATAGCGCGGCAGCGGTTCCGTAAAATGCTGTTCGTGCCGTAGTTCTTTCAGGTCTAATGCGTCTCCCTTATCGAGTTCAGGCAAAATCTTGGCTTCGCCTTGGTCTTTGGCATTGTAATAAATCTTGCGCCAGCCATCGAAAATGACCTCGATGCCCGTGGCGCGGAAAACGCCGCTCATCTTGGCCTTGGCTTCAATATTGGCGGTCGTGTTGTTGTACAGCGCCTCCGCCATCTGGCAGGCCACCATACGGCGCCAGATAAGGTCGTAGAGCTTACTTTGGCGCGCGTCAGGCAATCCTAACGCGTCGGGAGCATGAGCGATATGTGAGGGACGGATGGCCTCGTGGGCCTCCTGGGCGCCTTTGGTTTTGGTTTTGTAACGCCGCGCCGCCGATGCCAGATACTTGGCGCCATGGGAGCTCTGGATGTATTTGCGCGCCGCGGTGATGGCCACTTCCGAGAGATGAACGGAGTCGGTGCGCATATAAGTTATATGTCCCGCTTCGTAAAGCCGTTGCGCCACGGCCATGGTTTGCTTGGCGGACCAGCGCAAGCGGCGCGAGGCCTCCTGCTGGAGAGTGGAAGTTGTAAAGGGCGGCGGCGGCGTCCGCTTTTCCTGGCGAGTTTCAACTAAGAGTACTTTGTAATGCGCTTTTTCGAGCCCCTCGACAAAATTCTTGGCATCTTTTTCGCTGCCTATAGTCAGCTTCTCAACTTTTTTTCCCTCAACCTCGGCCAGCAGAGCCGTAAAGGGACGGCTGTCGCCTTTGGTCAGGTCGGCTTCAATAGACCAGTATTCCACCGGCTTGAAGGCCTCGATTTCCCGCTCTCTCTCCACCACCAGCCGCACCGCCACCGACTGCACGCGGCCGGCGGAAAGGCCCTTGTAAATCTTGCGCCAGAGTATCGGACTCAAGCTATAGCCGACTAAACGGTCGATGACGCGACGCGCCTGCTGGGCGTCGACAAGGTGCATATCAATCTCGCGCGGTTTTTGCACCGCGTCTAAAATCGCCTCTTTGGTAATTTCGCTAAAAGTTATTCTTTTCGCTTTCGAGTTTCGAGTTTCGCCTGCCCGACCAGACGACTCTGGTCGTTCGGGCGGGAGTTTCGAGTTTCCCAGACCGGTGGCTTGGGCTACGTGCCATGAAATCGCCTCGCCCTCTCTGTCCGGGTCGGTGGCGAGATACACGGTATCAACGGCCTTAATCGCGCGCTTCAAGGCCGTAACGGTTTTGCGAGACCGCGGCGGAATAACGTATTCCGGTTTATATTTATTTTTCGTATCAACGCCCATTTTGTGGGTTGGCAAGTCGCGCACGTGGCCGAATGACGCTATGACGCTAAAGCCATTGCCCAAATAGCGCTCGATGGTGCGCGCTTTGGCTGGGGACTCGACGATGACTAAATTTGACGCATTAGACATTTTTGACATAAAAATTTCCCCCTAATCGTTTAACAAAACCATTTAACTCCAACATCACCAGAGTAGAGTTTACGCCGGCAATGTCAAGTTTTAATTCTTTGGCGAGGAGGTTGACATGGAGCGGCTCCCGCGTCAATTTCTCCCAGATTTGCTTCTCCGGCTCGGTCAAATTTTTTGTATCTAATGGTTCGCTCGCTGCGTTCCCAACGCCCTGCGCCAAGCCAAGAATTTCCAACACATCGTCCGGCTTTGTTACCACCGCCGCGCCCTGGCGCAAAAGCTCGTTGGCGCCGGCCGCCTGGGGCCGCGTGGCATCGCCGGGCACCGCCGCCACTTCACGATTATATTCCAGAGCGGCATGGGCGGTAATGAGCGCGCCCGACTCCGCCATGGCCTCAACGACAAGCGTGAGCTTGGCGAGACCGGCGACGATGCGGTTGCGCACCGGAAAATTGGCCGGGTAGCTCGGCAAACCGGGCGCGAATTCGGAGATTACCGCGCCGCCGCCAGCTATCATTTTTTCGGCGAGGGCCGTGTTGGTTTGCGGATAAACTCGGTCGAGTCCGCAGCCCAAAACGCCGACGGTCTTTCCCCGACCCTCTATGGCCGCCAAGTGCGCCGCGGCGTCTATGCCAAGCGCGAGACCCGAAACAATAGTGATGCCGGCGGCGGCCAGCGGCCGAACTATGCTGTCCGTCATTCGGCGGCCGTACTCTGTCGCCATTCTTGAGCCGACTACCGCTATCGTATCATTCTTTAGCGGCGCGAGCGTACCTTTAACGTAAAGAAACGCCGGCGGGTCGGGCAGCTCGATTAAGCTTTCGGGATAATCTTTGTCGCCATGCTCGACCACGCTCGCGCCGACGCGCGCAATGATGTCGGCTTCGTGGTCGGGGTCGAATTGCTTTCGGGCATCTACAACTATCGCCGCCAGCTCATCCCCCACTTTTGCCCTAAGTTCTCCTTCGGTCGCGCCCCACACCCCGCGCCACTCACCTATCCTGTTTTTGAGCTGCATTAACCTTTTAGAGCCGATTTTCGCGTGCCTGTTGAGTGCCAGCAGATATTTTTGGTCTTCATCTAACATTGGCTCAATTATAACTTATATAATAAAAATTATGCATTTATTCATTCGAGCCACATAGATAAAGTTTATTGTTCGAACCCCTCGGCTTCGCTCGGGGTGAGAACTAAAGTTCTAGTAGTTCTCGCCCCACTGGGCCTCGAACAATAAACAAAAAGCCCTCCTGGAGAGCTTTTTGTTCGGGCCAGTTGACCCTCTTCGTCCCTGCCCGACCAGACGACACTGGTCGTTCGGGCGGGCCTTGCGGAGAGAAGGTCCCCTCGTCTTTACTATGCAAGTGTTTTTGAAAGCCCGTCAACCCCCATGGCTGTGGATAACCATACCCCTCTTGATTTAACCGGCATTATTCATTATAATTACGCTAGCTTCGCAATCTTGACAACTAGGAGCGTGACAGCCATGAAGGAATGCCCGGAGTGTCAAACGGTCTTTGACAACTCCCACAACTTCTGCATA
>DATEBX010000055.1:0-7434 GCA_035287145.1 Patescibacteria group bacterium
TGCCAGTAATTCTTCACGGCCGGGCAGAGTTGACAGCAGCTTAACTTTACTCGCATCAACAAACTTACTATCGATAATACCGCCTAAAATCTCCGCGTTTTCATGTTCATCGGCAAACTTTTGGACGATTTTCGAGACGGCTACTTCGTCGTCCGGTGAAATAACCAGCGCCAGCGGCTGGTCGAGGATGGCCGGTTCGATATCAATTGACGCGTCCTGCAATACTTTGCGTAAAAGGGTGTTTTTCGCCACTTTAACCCTACAATTAGCACCGAAAGTTTCATCTCTCAAGCTGTTAATATCAGCCACCGTCAGTCCGGCGTAATTAATTAATAAAAGCGCGCGGTTTTTGATATCGCCTTCAAGCTTTTGCAATAATTCAACTTTCTGGGCTTTTGTCTTGGGCATAAGTTTAATTACAAATTTTTAAATTAAGTTTACAAAGAGGTGCGCTCCCCGTGTCATTGCGAGCCCCAGTTGGGGCGTGGCCCGTCTCGACAGACCGAGCCGAGGTCTGGCGGACAATCTGACACAGCAGTGTCATCCCGACTGGAGCGAAGCGGAATGGAGGGATCGCTGGCTCCTCGCAATGACAACAAAAAACTATTTAGTATCAAATCGCACAAAAAACCTCTCGGTCTCCGGAGGTTAATCAGCCATTCTAAGATCTAAGATATTAATTCTTAATTCTCTAGGTATGGCCTCGGCGGCAAATTAAGTCCACTCACCCAAAGGGGAGGACAGCCGCTGTCTCCGGCGAACATTATCATATTGCCACAATTCCAAACTACTGTCAACAATATTTCTCAATACGATTAGCCTAGAACGACTTTGATGCCGGGACTCATACTGGATGCCAAAGTAATACTGGCAATGTTCTTTTTGGGTAAAACACCGAGTATGGTTTCAATGTTCGCTTGCAGTTTCTCGTTGTCCCACGACACCCTACCAATGGCAAGATGGATTATGTCGTGCGCGTCGGTTCTATATTCTATAAGCCCACCCGAGAGTTCGACCTTGGTCTTTTCCGGGTCGCTTGTCACAGTCCCCGCTTTTGGAGAAGGCATCTTGCCCTTGGGACCTAAAATCTTAGCGACAACCGCCAGCTTCGGCATCATTTCCGGCGTCGCCAAGAGAATATCGAAATCTATTTTGCCCTTTTTTATGGTCTCGATAAGCTCGTCGCTGACAATGGCAACTTTGCGCGTTTTGGGACTGCCCGACGGCAATCTCACGGTTCCACGCACTTGCAGCTCTTCTTCTTTTTTCTTTTTAGTAGATGTTACACGAACGTGCATCTCTACCGTAGAGTCAAATTTAGTATAATTTGTTTCTTTGACGAGTTTTATGGCGTCACCGAGCGAATAGAGCTTATTTTTATCAACCTTGCCGCTTTGGGCGATATATCTTCGGCTGCGACGCGGTTTGTTTGTATCCTTTTTCCGAGATATCTTTTTAGTCACCGGCGTCTTTTGGGGAGTATCACCCCTTTCCGTCTCACCTACTCCTTGAGCCAGCTTTTCCTCTGTTTGCTTATCTACTATTTTTTTCTTCATATTTTCCTTTCGTGGTTCAAACCCCTGCCCCTCTGGGGCAAAGTCCCACAAAATTATTGTTCGAGCCCCGCTGGGGTTCGAACGGTATTTAAGTTATTGTTTCTTCAATTGGCTCCGCAATGTTTGAGCTTATCAAACTCTCCACCGCCTTGTCAATCGCACGTTCTACGACCGGCATTTCCGATGTCGGTATCTTTTCCAGTACATAGTCCTCCGCCACCTTGTTCTCGTTAAAACCAATACCCATCCTCATGCGCCAAAAATCCTCGCCGATTATTTCAATGACGGATTTTAGGCCGTTATGTCCCCCATCACTACCACCGAGGCGCAAACGAACTTTTCCTAAATCTAGATTCAGGTCGTCGGCCGCTACCAATGTTTCCGAAGGTTCTATTTTGTGAAAACCGGCAACACGCCGTACCGCATCGCCCGACTTATTCATAAATGTCGCGGGTTTCGCGAATACTATTTTATTACCGTCAACCTGTCCGGTAGCAATATCAGCGTTAAACCGGCCATCGTGCTTCCAACTATCCACCCCTATCTTTTTCGCTAGAGCGTCTACTAACATAAACCCGATATTATGTCGAGTCCGCTCATATTGCTTCCCCGGATTCCCCAAACCTATTATTAATTTAATCATACATTTATCACTCGAATTCGCTCGAATCGGTTACTAATCAACACCCTAAACTAACGAAGGTATAGTGTCATTGCGAAGTAATCTGAAGCAATCTGACCGTCCACGGTCATCCCGAGCGAGGTCTACCGAGTCGAGGGATCCCCGCCTGAATGACGCTCGTCCGAACGGTTTGGCCGGGCGGACAGTCGGGCAGGCCTCCATTCCGCCCCCATTAGGGTCTCCAGTCGGGATGACTCTGGTGAGTCAGATTGCCGCGCCTTTGACCTCACTGGGGTTTTGGCTCGCAAAGACAAATCAGCCTCCAAATTTTGCCCGTTCGACAGGCTCTCCTCGAGTCTGAGCGACCTCGGAGTCGAAGACAGGGCATCCTGAGTCTTGCCGAAGGATGACTTTTGCATTTTGACTTTTGATTTATAAGCCCGGTACATTCATTCCCATGTCGCCCATCAGTTTTTTGGTTTTATCAGCAGCGAAAGCTTGCGCGCGACTGATGGCTTCACCAACCACCTTAACAATTTCATTCTCGAGCTCGCGCTTTTTATCGGCGCTTAAATACGATTCATTAATATCAATCGACTTAATATGCTGTTCGCCGGTAAATACGACAGTCACCGCGCCGCCGGTGCTCTTGGCTTCGATTTCGGTGTTTTTCAGTTCCTTCTGAACCTCTCTCGCCTGCTTCTGTAATTGATAAAGCTGTTTTGCCTTGTCGAACATATTACCTCCCATGTCATTCCGTGCTCGACACGGAATCCAGCCAGTCTGGTTCTGGATGCCGCATCAATGTGCGGCATGACAAAAATTTATATTAATTTCTTTTATTAATGAGATAAGCTTCTATGAATTCGTCCAGATTACCGTTTAATATGCCGGTAGGATTTGTTGATGCAAAACCGGTGCGGTGGTCTTTGACTTGCTGGTAGGGCTGTAAGACATAGCTTCTGATTTGGTTGCCCCACTCGGCCGATTTATGTTCGCCGCGAAGCTCGGCATTTTCCTGCGCCCGCTGGGCTAATTGTAACTGATAGAGTTTGGATTTCAATATCTTGAGAGCTCTTTCCTTATTTTGCAACTGCGAGCGCTCGTTCTGCACTGCTACCACTATGCCCGAGGGGATGTGCGTTAGCCGCACCGCGCTATCGGTAGTATTGACGCTCTGGCCGCCCTTGCCCGACGAACGATAAACATCAACTCTTAAATCCTTGTCATCTATATCGATCTCCGCGTTCTCACCCAAATCGGGTATGACTTCGATGAGGGCGAAGGAGGTGTGGCGCGCTTTGTCGGCATCGTAGGGCGATATGCGCACCAAGCGATGGACGCCGGCTTCGCATTTCAAATGACCGTAGGTATTATAACCATTGATAGTCAGGGTAGCTGATTTAATGCCGGCTTCCTCGCCGCGGGTTGTGTCCAGCACTTCGCATACCCAGCCCTTTTTTTCGCCGTAGCGCAGGTACATACGCTTGAGCATCTCCGCCCAATCTTGGGCTTCGGTGCCGCCGGCGCCGGCGTGAATGGAAAGAATGGCATCCTTCGCGTCATGCTCACCGCCGAACATCGCCTCCTTTTCAAGCGCCGAAATGTCCTCATCGCTCTCCGCTTTATCGAACCGCTCGATGATACTGTTTACGGCGTTTAACTGCTGGCTAAGGCCCGCCGCTTTTTGATGGTCACGCCAAAAGCCCGGTTCCGCCATTTGCACTTCCAGAACCTTGGCCTCTCCCCTCTTTTCTTCAATTCTAAGTAGTTCCCCTAATTTTTCTTTTCGCAATTCCATACTCATAGTTTAACAGGTTAAATACTAAAAACCAATATTATATTCTGAAGTTTTCAGAAGTATTGACAGATTCGTATCGATTAGATACCATTACACCTTGTAGCTCTTTATGGAACCTAGCTACAAGACAACCCTAAGGAGGATGTCTGATGGAAAACGAGGAAATACCGAAAAAAGAAGGGACCGACAGGAGAGTCGAACGCTGGGCACGTGGCCCTGTTTACATTGCTAGCGAAGGTTTCTGGGAAGCCACATTGACCATTGGCAATATCACCTACCACCATCACCGTAACGGGGGCGGATGGGTCGCTAACACAGCGACAGTCGATGATACCGCGTTTGTGGGCGTTTACGCCAGAGTCGAAGGCAAAGCTCAAGTCCTGAATAACGCCGGTGTGGAGGACTTCGCCCTGGTCAGCGACAACGCTGTTGTCTGCGACAAAGCTAGGGTCGAAGACTACGCTAGGGTCTGCGACAACGCTGTTGTCTGCGACAAAGCTAGGGTCAACTCCAACGCTGTTGTCTGTCACAACGCTAGGGTCTGTGACAAGGCCATGGTCGGTGCCTGGGCTTTAGTCGGAGACAAGGTTATAGTCGGCGGGAAGGTTAGAGTCGGCGGTCATGCTAAACTCTTGGGTGACAACGTATACGAGGGCGATGAGCTGATCCTCCTCTAACCGAGATGGCGACTGGATAGTTCAAGAGCTGCCAGCACTAAGGCAGCTCTTAAATTTTACACCCGAAGTTAATATTATTAAACTAATCAATATTCAGCGTTAGCGGTGTAGAAAACAGGCATTGATCCGGCCAGAGGAAGGGACGAGGGGCGCGTCCCACTAATATTAACGGGACTTCTCTCCACAACCTCTAGCCAGACCGATGCCTATTTATTCGATTTCGCTTTGCGAAGCGAATTATCCCGCGAAGTCCCGCATCGGGACGAAGTGGGATTAAAACCACTAAAATAAGGGCTTTTCGCCCCCTTTGCTTACTGCATAATAAAACTTACACTATTTAAGAGATTTTGTCAAGCCCCGACCCCAGTGGGGTCGAGGACGCCGACCCCGTGGTGACGCACTGTCATAATACGACAGAGTCGATTTGACAGTAAGGAATTTTACGGGGTCAATACCCCCACCCCGAAAAATCATTTTTTGGGTCCTTCACAGAACCGCGTACACCTACGAGGTGTACTTTTTGGCGGTTATTTGCTCCTGGGAGGCGTATTTTAACCAAAAAGGACACCTACGATGTGTACTTTAGCCGGTTCGGAAGGCAATGGCTACTTTAATATAATAATATAAAAAGAAAGCTCCGGTGCGGCAGGAATCGGCCGACAACGCGGAGCTCTGAATGAAGTTAGTCGAGCTAGATGGAACACGGTAAACTATTGCGTCTACACCACTCTCCTTTCGGCTAGAAGGGACTGTATTGATGTGTTTCGAATGCCGCCGCCCGTCTCTCCGCTGCGAGATCTGCCTGCCTTAACGCCCACTCCTCAATGTACCAAACCGTTTGACAATGCGGGCAATGAAACCTTACCACATTCTCAAGGTCGTCACCGGTATAGTCTTGGGTGGGAAGAAGCGCGTTGCACATAACTCCTTCTGGCGTTTGGGCCGTACAAACCCAGAGTATTCCACCCTTTACCGGCATAGCGCCGTCAGGATTCGTATCGCGGTATGTCGCGCCACAATCGGCGCACCGGCAGAACGGAACGCTCGCATCTTCACCTTCTTGCTTGACGTCACCCCTATCATACCTTTGAGCGACGCTGCTCTCGTCCCTCAAGAAAGAAACGCAATACCAAGAGCATATGCCTGCCAACGCAAACGCCTCCTTCGATTGACTCCGATTTGCTATCGGAGGTTATGTCAATGCGCAAAAGCGCACAATAATAATATACCAATACGCTTAAGAAGTAAAGACCTAGCCTTTGGTAATGGTGACGGAGGCCTCGCCCATATTGCCGGCGGCGTCATAGGCCTCGGCTTTGAAGACATAATCGCCGTTGGCAATGGAGGCATCGTAAGTCCAAAGTAAGTCAATGCCGGATGAGGCAAACTCTTGCCAAAAACTGCCATTGACGTAAATTTTAAGTTTAGTTACTCCCACATTGTCCGTTGACCTAAATTTAATACGCAGTTGATGCGGGCTACCGGACCACGCGAACGGATTAGTCGGTTCGGGAATAGTCACTACCGGCGCCGTTGTGTCCCCCGCCGGCGCGGCGGCGTTCGACACTGTTACATTGACCACGCTTTGCGCCGTCTGCCCCACACCATCATAAGCTACGGCCTTAAGTTGGTAGGCGCCGTTGGCATATGACGCTGTATTGAAGCTGGTTTGATAGGCCGATGTGTAGTCGTCGGCAATTTTCGTCGAGCCGATATAAAACGATACTTTACTAATGCTCTGGTCGTCAGACGCGTTGGCGGAAATTGTGATGCTGCCGCTCACCGTCGCGCCTTCGGCCGGCGCTGTGACAGAGACGGTGGGAGCTTGGTCGGTCGGTGAGGAAGGCGCCTGCGGCGTACTCGATGAAGATGAGCTGCTACTTCCCGCAGAACCACCAGCGATACTTTCTAGCCACGATTTAGTGCCGGCGGATGGATAGCCGCGCGCGCCGGCCATAGCGTGATAACCGTAGCCGGAATAAATATACGAATAATCCTCGGCGATAATCTCCGCGTCACAATTGGACCACCCAAGCGAATAATCGGCGGCGGTATTGCTTTTGCTCAAAGGGCGCACGGTATAGTAGGTGTCGGGAAAGCGCTGGCCGGCGGGAATATCCCACGCCACCCATTTATGGTAGAGCGTATAGTGATGACCATACTCGTGGGCAAAAACCAACTTCATATAATCCACAAAGTACGGGTCGCTTTGGTGATAATAAGTATTTAGGATGATATAGCCGTAAGCCGAGACAATGTCGCCTGCCGCGGTTTTAGTATAGGCGCCGGCATATTGGCCTTCCCAGCCGCTTGCCCCCGCGTTGCGAATGGTTACCCGATAAAGATACGGTATCTCGCTCCCCCACTTGAGACGCGCGTTCATAAAATCTTTTATCTGTTGCGCCAAGCCGCCGTTTTGCCCCGTTTCATCAACAAAACTTATGCCATAGGGCGCGCCGGAGCCGGGACCGGCGGAGGCTACTTGGGCGAGTTCGCTAGCCGCCACCGAACCCTCGGAGACGGTAGTGGTTTGCGTGCCATCGCTGTTAGTTTTCGTTGAACCGCTGATGTTGCCGCCCGTACTTTTCTTGGGCGGGTCTTTTTTAATCTTATCCTTGGCTTCCGCTGACGTGGGCGCGTCGGTGACAACAGCCGGGGTATTTGTTTTTGAACTATCAGCTGTAGTGTTGCGGGGTGAGGATTTCAGCCAGCTAATAATCTTAGGCGAAAAAAAGTATACTCCAATAATCGCCGCGACGACGACGAACGACCCCAAAA
>DATEBX010000056.1:0-4253 GCA_035287145.1 Patescibacteria group bacterium
CTATAATGTTATCCAATCGATGATTGCGGTCGGTTCCGGCGGCATATACGGTCGGGGACTGGGCAATGGCCCGCAAAGCCAGCTAAACTTTTTGCCGGTATCGCACACCGACTTTATCTTCGCCGGGTGGTCGGAAGCAACCGGCTTTATCGGCTCCCTCGCCCTCATAGCGCTTGAAATGCTCCTAGCTTGGCGCGTATACAGGGTTTTGTCCGTAGCGAAGGATACATTTGGCCAGTATCTTGCTATCGGTTTTGGTTCCATGGTTCTGTCGCAAACAGCCATCAATATCGGTATGAATATCGGCCTGGCGCCGGTAACGGGAATCCCGTTACCTTTTGTGTCTTACGGTGGCACATCACTGCTCGTATCGTTTATAATGATTGGTCTTATGCAGAGCATCTATTTGCGCTACCGCAGAAGCACTATATCATAAGATTATAGTATCGACCGTGTACGATACCCTTCCGTTATTCGCGTGTGATATTCGAGTGTCATTCGAGCTATCACTTCGGTGCATTCGCCCGCATTCGAGTGATTGGGGTTTTTAGGATTGACATTTATAGAAGTTTAGTATAAGTTAGAGATAGATTATAGGAGAGAAATTGTATGGTTTATGTAGTTGCTACCGGTGGTAAGCAATATGTTGTTGGTGTGGGACAAAATATCAAAGTCGAAAAAATCGACAGCAAGGTTGGCGATATTATCGAACTTGATGATCTGCTGCACGCCGGTAATAAGGTTAAAGCTAAGGTGTTGGCTACCGCTCCCGGTAAAAAAATAAACATCCTAAAATTTAAACCCAAAACGCGCTATATGAAGCGTTTGGGGCATCGCCAAATAATGACTACCTTGGAAATTCTTGGCAACACGGCACCGGCGAAGAAAGAACCCCCTGTTCGTAAAGTTGCGCCTACGGTTCAAAATAAAGCCAAGAAACCAGTTAAACCTAAGAAAAATGTCTCGAGTTCAAAGGGCTAAAAGATACATCGGACACGTAGTAGACGAGGCGAAAAAGGTTGTTTGGCCAACACGCCAGCAGTTGGTGGAGCATTCCATTGTTGTCATCGGCGCGCTTTTGGTAACACTGGTTGTAGTAGCGGGTATTGATTATGTGTTAGCTTATTTCGTTAAAAAAGCTATTCTGGGAGTTTAAGCATATGGCTACAGAAAGTCAAAAAGAAAAGGTTAAAGCAGTCGAGCAAGCTGAAGAAGATTCAGTTAAATCGGAAACTTTGCCCGAAGAGCGGGAAGAAGAAACACCCAAGACGCAAAAGCAGGAGGGTCGGCGCGGCTGGTATGTCATCCATACCTATTCCGGCTACGAGGACCAAGTAGCGGATAGTTTGCGCCAGCGCATCCAGTCGTTTAAGATGCAGGAATTCATATTTGATGTGCTGGTGCCGACAGAAAAGCAAATCGAAATTAAAAACGGCAAACGCAAAGTCGTGGAACGCAAGGTCTTTCCCGGCTATGTATTGGTCGAGATGAACGTAACGGATGAATCGTGGTACGTGGTGCGCAACACACCGAACGTGACCGGTTTTGTGGGTCTGGGCATCCGCCCGACGCCTATGGGGCACGATGAGGTGGAACGGATTAAAAAAAAGATGGGTGTTGATGAGCCAAAGTACAAAATAGAGCTTAAAATTGACGACCTTGTTAAAATTACCGACGGCCCGCTTAAAAATTTCGAAGGTAAGGTGACGGAAGTAGATGAAGAAAAGGGCAAGATTAAAGTAACGGTTAATATGTTTGGCCGCGAAACACCGGTCAACCTGGATTCATTGCAGGTTAAGAAAACGTAAATCGTAGAACAAGCTTCAGCTTGTTACGGGCACGATAAATCGTGGCCTACGGGTGGCGGTTACAAGTATAAAATTACAAAAGGAAAACAAGTGGCAAAAAAGATTAAAACTATCATAAAAATTCAAGCGCCGGCCGGCAAAGCCAACCCCGCGCCGCCCATCGGTACCGCTTTGGGGCCGCAGGGCGTCAACATTATGGAATTTGTCAATGCTTTTAACGAGCAGACAAAAGATATGGGCAGCTACGTCATTCCGGCGGAGGTTACTATCTATGAGGATAGGACTTTTAGCTTTAAGCTAAAAACACCGCCGGCGGCGGATCTGCTCAAAAAAGCGGCTAAAATCGAAAAGGGTTCCGGAACTCCCAATAAAGATAAGGTTGGCAAAGTTACAGGCGAGCAAATCAAAGAAATTGCCGAGAAAAAGATGGTTGACCTAAATGCTCGCACGGTTGACGAGGCCATGCGCATCGTCGAGGGCACCGCCCGCTCTATGGGCATCGAAGTGACCCAGTAGGGTCATCCTGAACTCCTGCCGAAGGCAGGATGAAGGATCCCTCATAGAAATTGGAAATTGCAAAAAGCGCCTTACGGCGCTTTTTGCTTTGCCCCTCTACCTCCTTACCCAACCCTTCATAAGAGAAGGTGGAACAGCCCCTAATAAAATTTTAATTAATGGACTGTGGTTGGGGGTAGTAGAGAGTGTCCTGATTGCGTTGAGGAAAGTAAGGAGGGGAAACCTTCCCATCTCGCAATCAGGACACCTTCCGCTACCCTTCTTCATTATAAGAGATTAATATACCACATTTTGACTGTTTTGTCAAGCCCCGACCCTAGTGGGGTCGAGGGCGCAGACCCCGTGGTGACGCAATGTCATAATACTACGGAGTAGATTTGACAGTAAGAAATTTTACGGGGTCAATACCCCTCGTGTAAAAAAGAGGTATAATAATATACGAGCGAGCATTTAGTTAAAGGAGATAAGAGTATTATGGCTCAAGCGAATTACCATACGGCGGCAGGGGGAGTGGTGGTCGCATCTGATAAAAAGGGGATGCTTGTCGCTTTAATAAAAAGCAAATACGGCGACTGGGTTTTGCCGAAAGGCCATGTCGAAAAAGGGGAGTCGTTCGAGGGCGCGGCGGCGCGGGAAATAACCGAGGAATTGGGTATCGACGGCAGTCTATGCTTAATCCACAAGCTGCAGGTCGTTCGTTATTCCTTTGTGGGCGATGGCGGTGCCAAACAACAGAAAGCTGTCCATTATTATCTTTTTGTTTTGAAAGGGCGTTGCAAACTCCAGCCGGAAAAAGCCGAAGGCATCACTAGCGCCCGCTGGTTTAGTTATGATACCGCGCTTGTAAAACTCCGCTACCCCGCCGACCAAGAATCCGTCAAAATCTCAAAGCGGTTGATGGGATAATAGTTCTCACTTTGCGTCCCTCCTGCGAATCATTCTTTTTTTCGTATATTGTGGACTTTTGCGCGTAGTTGACGAGAACAAACTATAAGCTTTATAATAATACTATGGAAAAGAAAAGATTCAAAATCTACGAATATACTGCCGTCTTTCAGCCCGCTCCCGAGGGAGGTTACAGCGTTATTGTTCCTGCTCTCCCTGGTTGCATTTCCGAGGGCGATAGTTTTGAAGAGGCACTTTCAAATATTAAGGAAGCAATTGAACTTTATCTAGAAGAATCAACGTCGCGGAACGACTTGCTACAAGATGACAGATCGATTATTGCTCCCGTGAAGGTAAAGATATAAGGATGAGCAAGTTTCCCGCCTTAACCCCAAGAAAAGTTATAAAAGTTCTTGAAAAGGCGGGTTTTGTTTTTAAAAGACAGAAGGGTAGTCATCGGCTTTATGCTAAGGGGAGGAGGCAGGTTACTATCCCTTATCACCATAAAGATCTCAAGACCCCAACCGTGAATTCTATTATTGAGCAAAGTGGGTTGACTAAAGAAGAATTTTTAGCATCATACAGATAAATATAGTATTTAGGTTTATATTTATTTTTTTTATTCTCCCTATTTTAGACAAGAATAATTCTTCAATTACCATCCTCTGGCTTTCGTGTGACGATTTAGACCGCCTAGACCCGCCTGGACTCGGCAATTCTAGTCGAGGCTGGCTCGCGCTAGTTGAGGCTGGCGATTTTTGAGTGTTTTAGCGTGCAGGACAGCTTGACAAAAGCCCTAGATTATGTTATAACTTATGCAAGCGTAGGGGAGCGATATTGAGCTCTTTTACGATGGTACATTTGCAATACGAGTATCGCGGAAGGCGCATAGCGCCATCCCATCTTATCTGCCCGAAAGGGCGAAAGGGGGCGTGTCTTTATGGCACGCTATGCAGCGGCTCTTCTGGTCTTCATGGCCCTTCTGGGCTTGTCGGGCTGCCTCATTATCGACGGAGGCGGATACTATTCGTCGCAGTATGTCTG
>DATEBX010000057.1:0-13355 GCA_035287145.1 Patescibacteria group bacterium
CAGTTCATCGCCGTGCCGCCCTATTAAAAAACGCTCTAAATATTATTGGTATAATTGCAATATGGAAGAAAAATCACCGCAACAACCACAACAAACAGAAGCCCCAAGGGTGGAAGAGTCCACGCCGGAAAACGAAACCGCACCGCAAGAGCCAGCTTGGTCTCAAGGTGATGGGGAGGGTGCCAAGCCGCAAGACGGGCAAGCTGCCACAGAGGAAAAAAAAGAAGAAAAAGTTGATATTGCTCCCAAGGTTAAAGCCATCAAAACAAACTTCAGCGCCTTTGAGACAAGCGGCAGCACTATCGCGCCGGAAATAATCGACCAGCTTATCAGCGACGCTCTCGAGCACAGGGCCTCCGACGTTCATATCGAGCCTCAACCGAAAATTGTGGAAGTAAGGTTTAGAATTGACGGCGTTCTCTATGAAGTCGGCAAAATTCCTAAACAGAATTACGAAAATATCCTAAACCGAATAAAAGTCCAAGCCCATTTGAGGGTTGATGAGCATTTTTCGGCCCAAGACGGCTCCTTGAGGCACGAACTCGCCAGCAATACGATAGACATCAGAGTTTCCATCATTCCGACTATCGAAGGCGAAAAGATAGTTTTGAGGATGCTCGCCATTTATGTCCCCAACTTATCTTTAAGCGATTTGGGCATCCTCGAAAATGACCAGCAAAAACTTCTCAAAGCTTCCAAGAAGCCCTTCGGTATGATTTTAGCCGTCGGACCAACCGGCTCGGGCAAAACCACCACCCTTTACGCATTGCTCAAAAACTTCAATATCGCCGAGATTAATCTGACAACCATCGAGGACCCCGTTGAGTACAAAATCGCCGGCGCCAACCAGATTCAAGTTAATCTGCAAACCAATTTAACTTTCGCCAAGGGATTGCGCTCGATAGTAAGGCAAGACCCCGACATCATTCTAGTCGGAGAAATCAGAGACAAAGAAACCGCTGAAATCTCCGTCAACGCCGCGCTCACCGGCCACCTGCTATTTTCCACTTTCCACGCCAATGATGCTGCCGCCAGCATACCGCGCTTGCTTGACATGGGAATTGAACCTTTTTTGTTGGCCTCAACGCTCGAAGCCATTGCCGCCCAAAGATTGGTTCGCAAAATTTGCGAGAAGTGCAAATACAAAAAAACAACCACCGCGGCGGATATTGACCAAATTCTGCCGGGAGCTTCTCGATTTTTTTCAGCCAAAAGTTTTACGTCCTACGCCGGCAAGGGTTGCCCGGCTTGCGCCGGCAAGGGTTATCAAGGCAGAACGGCCATTTATGAAATTGTTTCCATCACGCCGGAAATAGAAGACCTGATTTTGAAAAACCCGTCCTCACAAGCAATTTCGCAGCTCGCCAGAAAACAGGGCTTCAGGTCGCTCTTTGAAGACGGGATGGAGAAAGTTACCAAAGGCATTACCACACCCCAAGAACTCTTGCGTGTCGCCTCCCCGCCAGAGATAGAGCACTCGTTGGTCAGCCACAAAGCGGAAAATCCCGGTGTAAAAGAGAAAAGTCAATAAAATTAGGATTCATAGTATTCAATGGATAAGCTCATCTTGAAACATCGTCCTCTCGCCGAGAACTCGGTGTTGGCCGAAGAACCGGCGGACAAAGACAAAGACGCATCCGAAACGGCGCCAAAAGTGTCCGACGGTGATATGCCCGAGAAAGAACCGGATAAAAAAATAGAAAGTCCCGCGACCCAGGGCACCGAAAAAGACATCTCTCTCGTTTCCAAGCCGACAGCATCTCTTTCATCTCCGTCAACAGCATCGGCGAAAGAGCAAATTCCTCCCTCCGCCCGAACCTTGCCCCAAAAAGACGCTGCTGCTGCGCCGACCAACAAAATGAAGAGAAAGAGGGTTACTTGGCTAACAATCGGCGTTAAGCAGGATAAAATCTATTTTATCGAAAATCTCTCTATGCTGCTTTTCGCCGGTATGAATATTATCACGGCCCTTGATTCCATAGAAGTCGGCCTCAAAAGCAAAAAGATGAGAGAGATTGTCGAGGAGCTAAAGGACGAAATTGGCGAAGGTATCCCCATTTGGGAAGCGCTCGAACACACCGGTTTACTAGCCGCCCATTCACTCGCGCTTATAAAAATCGGCGAGAAGTCAGGCCGGCTGTCAGCCAACTTGAAAGTTATCGCCACCCAAGAACAAAAAGAGAGAATATTTAGGTCGAAAGTTACTTCCGCTATGCTATATCCGGCGATTGTATTGTTTTTTACACTCATTGTTGGCGTCGGCATTGCCTGGTTTATATTGCCCAAACTTTCGGGAGTATTTAGTTCGCTCAATATCAAACTACCCATTACCACAAAATTTCTTCTTGGCTTCGGGGAATTCTTAGGTAAATACGGCACCATCGTTGTTCCGTCATTCCTAGTCGCTTTAATTATTCTATTTTACTTTATTTTCTTTTTCCCCAAAACAAAGATTATTGGGCAAAAAATCATCTTTCGCATACCCGGCGTCAATATTTTAAGCCAGCAAATTGAGCTTTCAAGATTCGGTTTTATTTTAGGCACTCTTCTTTCCGCCGGTATGCCACTCGTTGATGCCCTTTCGTCGCTCGCGGAAATCACCGGATTTTTCGATTACAAAAAGTTTTATAAATATTTAAGCACTAATATTGAGGAGGGAAATTCTTTCCAAAAATGTTTCGCGGGCTACAAGCACTCCGACCGGCTCATTCCTTTTCCGGTTCAACAAATGATTGTCGCCTCCGAGCAGTCCGGCAACCTCAAGGAAACATTGAGGGCCATTGGCGATAATTTCGAGGAAAAAACCGACATTAGCACCAAGAATCTTTCCGTCGCCTTGGAACCGATTTTGCTTTTTGTGATATGGGCGGTGGTGGTTTTTGTGGCGCTGTCGGTGATTATGCCGATTTACAGTTTAATCGGCGGCTTCAACCCATAACCCTCAAAGCATAGGGAGAATAATGGTTTATTCGCACCGAGGGAAATTCACGTCGCCGCGGCGCGCTTTCACTCTCATAGAGCTCATGCTCTCAATATCAATTATTGTGGTGATCGCTGGCGTCACCATACCGGTCAACCAATTGCTCCACGTCAAGAATGACCTCGAGATGGCTACGATTTCGGTATCACAGGTTATTAGACGCGCGCAAATGTTGGCGCGCGATGGCGCCGGCGACTCGCCATGGGGCATAAAACTCCAAAGCGGCAGCGCCACTTTATACAAAGGGGCATCGTATGATACCCGTGACGCGAGTTTTGACGAAAACACCACATTTCCATCAACCATTCTCACCAGCGGTCTTGACAATGTTAATTTTTCTAAGATATACGGAACACCACAAACCGGCGGAGCGATAAAACTAGAAATCAAACCATATGAAAAAAATATCACCATCAATGAAAAAGGCACCGTCAGTTATTAAGAAGCCGGCATTCTCTCTTATTGAGGTAGTACTAGCTATCTCGCTTTTCGCGATTTTTGCATTGAGCTCCGTTAGCATCCTGCTTTATAGCGAAGACAACTTTTTATCAATCGGCCAGAGCTCTCGCGCCAGTTTTCTGGCCGAAGAAGCAATAGAGGCAACGAGAGCCATAAAAAACGAGGACTTCGCTCTTTTGGCCGACGGCGACCACGGCTTGAGCTCGTCATCCGGCAAGTGGCAATTCTCCGGCACCGAGGACGTTACCGACGGCTATACTCGTAAGGTAAATATCAGCTCTCTCGACAGTGATACCAAAAAAATAACCGTGCGAGTCGCGTGGCTAAAAAAAACCGGCCAGAGCACGAGCATTGATCTTGCCTCGGAGCTCTCTAACTGGAGCGCCTACTCTGGTATCCCTGGTTTTGGCAATTGGACTAACCCAATAGAAGAATCAAGTATCCTGTCCAGCGGCCAAGACGGTCTGAAGCTTCAAGTCAAAGGCAATAATCTGTTTGTAGTACGAGACAGCGCGAGTGAAAGTTTTATCTCGATCGATATCACCGATACTAATAACCCTGTGGTCAAGACACCGGTCTCTCTTCAAAACAATCCCAAAAACTTGGCAATATTAAATAATCTGACTCTCATCGCCACCAATAGCAATATAGCTGAACTGCAAACTGCCGATATCACCAATCCCAACACACCCATCTTAAAAGGAGTTTTTAACGCCGAAGGCAACTCGGATGCCATGGGCATCGCCGGCGTTGGCAATTTAGCCTACCTCACAAGATTAAAGGGAGAGGGCGCGGAGTTTTATGTTATTGATATAACCAACCCCGATAATCCAAACCAAGCCGGTTCGCTGGAAATCAGCGACCAATCGGCCTATGAAGTAGTTATCATCGGCAATTATGCTTATATCTCTACTGGCAACGCGGTCCAGCTTAAAGTCGTTAATATTACAGACCCAACCAAACCGATTAAGGTTGCTTTCTTTGCCCTGCCCCAAAACCAAAACGCCCTCACGGTCGCCGGTTTCGGTAATACGGTCATAATCGGCACAGATAAGGGGTTTGTCTATGTTCTCGACGTTACAAAACCCCTAAAGCCCAAACTCCAAAGCACGCTAACCCCGAAAGATAATAACAATAATATTGTCTATGACCTAGCCCTTGGTCTCGACAACCACTATCTTTTCCTTGCCGGCAATGTCCCCACCGCCGAATTTCAGGTTTTTGACATTTCCAATCCCGCCGCGCCCTCTTTTGTTGGTTCATACGATGCTCCCAGCGAACTATTCGGCGTCGCTTATGACGGTGCCAAAGATAGGGCCTTTGTTACCGGCAGTGACAATTTCAAAACAGTAATAATCCTCGCGCCCCAATAAAATTATGAAATCATTTCCAAAAATATTAATCTCAAATCACGGCCGGGGGAAAACAAGGGCTTTTTCTTTGCTTGAATTGCTGCTTTATATGGCATTGGCCAGTGCCATTACGCTCACCGCTTCCGTTCTCCTCTCAAGCATCCTGCAAATTAGAGAGAAAAGCCGCGCCGCCGTTGAAGTTGAAAGTCAAGGTGTCCTACTTATGCAACATTTAACCCGAGCTGTAAGAAACGCCCGAGACGTGACAGCGCCGGCACCCCAAATTGCCTCGGCAACCGGCCTGAACCTTTCTATGGACGATACATCCATTAACCCTACTATCTTCGAGATAACCGAAGCGTCAATTAGCACCAAAGAAGGAGCTACCGCAACCACCGTCCCACTGCTCTCGCAAAATACCGGCATTAAAGATGCCTCTTTCAGAAATATGGCCGTTGATGCAGACCATCCCGATGAGATAAAAATCACTTTTACTCTTTACTACATCACCCAAGAGAGGCGCGGCGGGTTTGGTTACGAAAAAACATTTTACGGTTCGGCCAGCTTAAGGAGCGTGCCATAATGAAAAAGCGCAAGCGGGGTTTTATTACTTTAATGAGCGTGATAGTCATCGGCGCCGTTGGCACAAGCGTGGCGTTGACGCTTCTGCTTCTTGGCACCGACAGCTTGCGTTCAACACAAAACCTTTTTGAGTCCGCCAAGACCAAATCCTATGTCGATGCCTGCGCCGAAAAAGCCCTACTGTCTATTAGGAAAAACATTAGCTACACAGGCAATGAAACCACCACATATCCTGACGGCAGTTGCGTTATATTGCCTATTGAGGGCAGTGGTTCCCAAACCCCCACCGTCAAAGTCGAAAGTACGGTCAGCGGCACAAAGCGAAGGGCAAAGATTTCGGTCAAACAGGTTAGCCCACAGCTTAAATTAAATTATTGGAAAGAACCCGCGGATTTTTAGCTCTTGCAAAATAATTACAATGATATATTCTATAATTACACAACTTACGTATTTACCCCACCCATCCTCCCCTTGCTAAGGGGAGGCACGGAGGGGTCAGCTAGATATTTTACATAAGTCGTGTAATCGGAAAAAATATTAAATTGGAGGGGAATATGAGAAAGTTCTCGCGTCGGTCAAAAGGTTTCACACTGCTGGAAATCCTGTTGGTAATCGCCATTATCGCGATTTTGGCGGCTATCGTGATAATTGCCATCAATCCCGGCAAACAGCTCGCGGAAAGCCGCAACGCCGAGCGTTCGTCGGAGGTTAATACCATCCTGAACGCCGTCTATCAATATTCAGTTGATAATAGCGGTACCGTGCCGGGCAATCCCAGCGCCACGGCAACCGAGATTTGCGCCACCGGCGGGACCTGCACGGGGCTGATTGACTTATCGGAGTTAACCAATAGCGGTACATATATCGTTGCCATGCCGGTTGACCCGGGTTCCAGCGGTAACGGTACCGGTTACACCATCTTAAAAGACGATACTTCGGGAAGAATAACCGTCGCGGCGCCGAGCGCTGAAAGAAACGAAACCATCAGCGTTACTCGCTAATAAATATTGAAGCGATGCAAAAAAGGTCCCCAATGGGGGCCTTTTTTGTTTTACGGAGCATATCGTAGACCAACCTTTAGGTTGTTATCCACAAGCTAAAGCTTGTACTACGAAACAGGACATAGCTTATATACAAGGGGGGTATATTAGGACTTGGCTGTGTTGCGTTTTATTGTATCATTAGTTTATGAAAGCGAACAAGCAAAAACCGCCGGCTACATTTCTGCTGGTGGATGGCAATGCCATTATCCACCGCGCGTTTCACGCTCTGCCGGCGACACTCACCGACCGCCAAGGCCGTCCGACGAATGCTGTTTTCGGCTTCGCGCGGATATTTTTATCGGCGCTCAAACAATTCCGTCCCAACCACGTCGCGGTGGCCGTTGATATGCCGGGCAAAACTTTCCGCGACGACCTTTTTGCCGAGTACAAAGCCAAGAGGGTCAAGGCGCCGCAGGAACTCTACGACCAAATTCCGCTCGTAAAGGACTTCCTAACTTCACTCGAGGTACCGTGTTTTGGTGTTGAGGGCTATGAAGCCGATGACGTTATCGGCACTCTGGCCAAGCGCATCCCCGAGGAATTGAAGGATGCCGAGGTTATCATCCTCACCGGCGACGGCGACGCGCTCCAGCTCATAAACCGGCAGGTCAAAGTCGCCCTCCCCCAGCGGGGGCTCCAACCACCGACACTCTTTGACAGCGTCGCCGTCGCCGGCCGCTACGGCCTGACCCCGGCGCAGATTATTGATTACAAAGCCCTGCGCGGCGACGCCTCGGACAACATCCCGGGCGTGCCGGGTATCGGCGAGAAAACCGCCACGGAACTGCTCAAAACATTCCGTTCGGTCAAAAACCTCTACCAAAACCTCGCCAAGGTTGCGTCCGACGCGACGCGCGCCAAACTGGAAAAAGGCCGCACTATGGCCGAGTTGAGCCAAAAGCTCGCTCGCATCGATACTAATGTATCGCTTGACTTCAAACTGGGCGATACCAAAGTCCACGATTTCGACCGCTCGAGCGCCGAAAAATTCCTGCGCGAGCTGGGTATGACCTCGGTCATCGCCCGCCTGCCCATGAGCCACCGCCAAAACGGCGACCAAGTAGCGCTCTTCTGAGATGGTTCATCAAGTTTGTAAGGTTCATAAGGTTTTTAAGGTTTGTAAAGTTGCTGAAAAGGTTCTAACTTTATAAACTAATACTCGACTTTATAAACTTTAAAAACTTTATAACTTTATGAACTATTCCCAATGATCCCCAATCTTACTTTTCTCTACGGCACTGACGGCTATCGTCTGCAAAAGCGGCTCAAAGAGCTCTTAATTGCCGATGAGCTGAACCGTTTGGTGATTGATGCCGGCGCGAGTTGGAACACCGCCGAATTTGCCTCCCAGGCGCAAGCTATGCCTTTTCTGGGAGCCATGAGGCAAATGGTCATCAAAGACGCCCTGCGGACTTTTTCGACGGATGAGTGGTTAAAAGTTATACAAGTCGCCGAGCATCTTCCCCAAACCACCGCGGTCGTTTTTGTCGAATCGGTAAGCCCCGACAAGCGCATGAAATTTTTTAAAGACCTAACCAAACTTGCCCAAACTGAAGTTTTCGAGCCACTCAAGGGAGCGGTCTGGACACAATACGTTCATGTTGCGGCGGAGCAAAGCGGTATCCGCTTGGCGGTGCCGGCACGGGATGCTCTAGCTACTAATCTCGAGGGCGACAGCGGTCAATTGCATAACGTTATAAGCCAATTGTCTCTTTGGGCAAACGGGCGGGAAGTGACCGCCGAAGATGTTGCGCTTTTTACGCCGCGGCGCGCCGAAACCGACAGCTTTAAATTACTCGGCGCGCTGGCTGACCAGCGCGCCGAACCCGCCGTCCGCTCACTTCTAGACCTCTGGCGACAGGACGAAGACCCTTTGCGCGTCCTGGGCGCTATCGCCTATCAATACCGCCAACTCCTCTGGGCTAAAGCATATTTAGCAGAAGATATTAAACAAAGCGAGCTATCAGGCAAGCTTAAGGTTCCGCCTTTTGTCGTAAGCCGCCTCATCTCCCTCGCCCGCCGCGCGTCGTGGGATTGGCTCAAGAGCATATATCAACAGATTAGCCGGATTGATGAGGGCATTAAAAATGGTAAAATTGAAGCAGTCGCCGGCATTGAGGTTCTGGCTTATAACCTTTTAGTTTTGCATGGCAATGCAAATGCTGGCGCGAAACTCATCGCCCATAGCTAATTTGCTTCGGTTTATCTTGTCATCCTGAGCCCCAGTAGGGCGAAGGATCTGGGCGAGATCCCTCGGCAGGCTCGGGATGACCCCACTGGGGGTGAGTCAGATTGCTTCACCCCACTGGGGTTCGCAATGACACCTATTCTTAAATCTTAATTCGTAAATCTTAAATCTATTGTTATGTCCCGTCATCACACCGCTTGGCAGGAAATCATCAAAGGTACGAGCTTGCTCTGGCGCAAGATGATTTTTTTTGTGTTTGTCGGCATCGCTCTCTTCGGCGCCGGCCGTTTTATGGGCATTACTTTGCCCCAGCTTAGGCAATCGGCGCCCGACACCGTCGCCGAGAGCACCCGGGTTTCAGCTTCATTGCAAGACAACACTTCATCAACCTCCACCTCAAGCAATACCTACCAGCTCGAGATGCGCGTTGGCAAAGGCGGCGAGCTTTACGTCAATAATAAAAAAATGAGCGAGGAAGTTGAAGCGACAGCGGATTTCGATGAGTTGCGTTATATCGTTCTTGACGGTTCAACCGAGCAGGAACTCACAAATGCCGGATTTTACGACAAAGCGGTTATTACGGTCGAGTTGCCCGCCGCCATCAACCAAACCGACCTGCCGGAGAATCAACGTCGCCTCATCGGTACACACGGCGCGACCGTCAAGCCGAGTTATTTTCTTGACAGACAAACACTGGTTTTTGAAGCAGTAGATGTTTCACCAACTGCTATCCTTACTGTGCTCGTCCAATTCCCCCGCGGCTATTTAAGCTTGGGCGCCGCCAGCAATATCGAGCGCCGTGTGTTGAGCGTATCCGGTATTGCTTGGCTTATCGCGAGCATAGTCCTCTTACTCATAACTCTTTTGGTCTTTTTCTATATTTATGAAAAATCCACCGGCGGCAAAAACATTAAGTCGCCGTCATACCTTCTGGAACAGCCACCCGTTATGATGTCACCGGCGCTCGTGGGCATATTAATGCACGGCCGTATCCGTCCTAAGGAAATTCTGGCGATGGTAGTGGACCTCGCGGCGCGCGGTCTTTTAGGCCTCGAAGATCGCGACGGCGAACTGGTGATTTATAAGAAACAGTCGCGCGACCAAGCGCTCTGGCAATCCTTACAGCCCTATGAACGTTCGCTCATTGACGAATTCTTCGGGCAAAAAAGCACCTTAAGCACCGTCGAACAATTTCGCGAGCGCGCCGGCAAAGAACTTTTTAGCCGGCGCGTTACCCAAATTTACGGCCAGCTCTATCAAGAGGCCACCCGCCTCGGGCTCTTCGCGCAGAATCCGGCGCGAGTCCACGCCAAGTACAAGGCCTACAGTCTCGGACTATTTACCCTCGGTTTGGCTGGCTTTCTGTACGCGATATTCGCGGCGCCCGACCCCAAGTTTACGCTGATATTCTGGGCGGCCATGCTGGGCATCGCTCTTATGTCTGCTTTTTTTGCGGCGCGCATTTCCACACGCACTCTCTTGGGGCGGCAGCATCTTGAGAAGTGGCTGGCTTTCCGCAACTACCTCGCGCTCGGCAAACCGATAAGCTTAAACGTCGCCCTAGGCAGCCAATTTGATAAGTACCTTCCCTACGCCATCGCCATGGACGCGGAACTGGAGTGGGCAAATCGGTTTGCCGAGCGCGACTTTCACTTACCGCCGTGGTATGGCGCCGCGCAAGAGATCTACGATATCCAAGGTTTCGCCGACAGCTTTTTTCCTCTCCTTGGCCGCTTCAGCGAACAAATGGCCTTCCTGAAAGAACCAATATTGGACTAATGCAGAATAGTTTATAAAGTTCATAAGGTTTATAAAGTTCGTAAAGTAGGGTACAAGATAAAAGATGAAAATCGAGAGGTTTGAAGATATTGTGGCATGGCAGAAAGCAGAAAAGCTGGTTCTTGCTTGTTACAAGGAGTTTAGAAGCTTAAGGACTATTCTTTCAAAGATCAGATATGCCGAGCGGCTGTCTCGGTAATGAATAACATCGCCGAGGGCTACGAAAGAGCCGGTAATAAAGAGTTTAAGAAATTCCTTTATATAGCTAAGGGTTCAGCTGGCGAAGTGAGGTCGATGTTATACCCTGCCCTTGAACTAAAATATATTGCTAGAGATGAGTTTGATAATTTGCACGAGCAGACATTAGTTGTATCGAAAATGCTCTCTCGTTTTATTAGCACTTTATAAACTTTCCCCTCCGCACTTTATAAACTTTAAGAACCTTATAAACTTTATAAACAATGCCCCTTAACTCTTAAATCTTCTCCGGAGGGCGGTCTGGGCCGCTTCGCGGTCGCTCCAAGGAATATGGCGCTGACCCACTACCTTAAAGCTCTGGTCGCCCATGCCGGTAATGAGCACGATATCGCCACGCTCGGCCATCTCAATAGCTTTTTCAATAGCATCCATCCGCTGCGGCACCTTAAAGAAATTATGCTCGAGTTTCATATCGCGCCCTTTGCCCGCGCCGCGCGGCACGCCGCTCGCGACGGCTTCAATAATCTCAAGCGAGTCCTCGGTGTACGGCTCTTCGTCGGTGACCAAAACCACATCGGCATAGCGCCCCGCCAAAGCCCCCAGTAGAGGCCTCTTGGTTTTATCACGGTCGCCCGTCGCCCCAAGTACTGAAATCAGCCGTCCGCGCGCCGACGGCTTGAGCGCTTTATATACTTTTTCCAGGGCGTCAGGCGTGTGGGCGTAATCGATTATGACCGTAAACGGCAGCTTACCCGCCACCTCCGGCACGCTCACTTGTTCCATGCGCCCGGGCACCTGCGCCACCGTTTCCAACCCTTTTTTTATCATTGCCAAATCAACACCGAGCCCCAGCGCCAGCACGCTGGCGCAAAGAGAATTGGCGACGTTGAATTCACCAGGCAAGCGCAGGTCAACCGCCACTTGCCCTTCAGCCGTTACTAAAGTAAAAAGCGTGCCCGCCCCTTCAGTCAATACTTTGCGTGCCGTCACATCAACCCCTTTGTGCTCCATGCCGTAACTCATCTTGCGGCCGCCGGACATGGGCAAGTTCCAAAACTCCTCAAAGGTAGCATCATCGCGATTCAAAACGCTTAAGCGGTGCGGCAGGAGAAAGAGCCGCTTCTTGGTCGCCACATACGCCCCCATGGTACCGTGATAATCGAGGTGGTCGTGAGTAATGTTAGTGAGCGCTATGGCATCGAACCTCAAACCCCAGATTCTGTTCTGCTCAATGGCATGGCTCGTCGCCTCGACTATGATATCGGTGCAGCCAATTCTCCTCATCTGCCGCAAATATTTTTGCAATAAAAACGGGCTGATGGTGGTCATATTGAGCCGATTTTGGACCAATTTTTCACCAAAGCCAAAACTGACCGTCGTCAGCATTCCAACCTTGCGGCCGCTCGATAAAAGTATGGAGCGCAGCAAAAAACAAGTGGTCGTCTTGCCGTTAGTGCCGGTTATGCCAATCACCCGCATCCCCCTGGAGGGAAAACCGTAGATAATATTGGCAAGCACCGCCAACTTCCAGTGATAGATGCCAACGACCCACCGCGGCACAAGCTTTTTAATAAATGATTTCATAGAAGAAGTTCATTCGGTCAGAAGGGTTTATAAAGTTATAAAGTTCTTAAAGTTCATAAAGTCGAGTATTAGTTTATAAAGTTCATCAAGTTTATAAAGTTAGAACCTTTTCAGCAACTTTACAAACCTTAAAAACCTTATGAACCTGACAAACCACTGACAGCACTTTACAAACCTTAAAAACCTTATAAACCTTACAAACTATCCTCATCTCCCTCTCAACTTCTCCCCAATTCTAAATAGCTTATAAAAACGGGGGTTGTGAACTTTATCGTAACTGCCGACAATATTGACGTACTGGCCGCCGAAATTCTCCTTGAAACGCGTCAGCCCCGCCCACTTATGTTTTTCATTGGCGTCGGCCGGCGACACTCCCAAGAGGTCATATAGCCCGCAACCGCGCTTTTTCGCCTCTTGAATGACTACCCAGTGAAGCGCGAACGGCGCCATCACTTCCTTGTGCTCGCGGCTTGAGCCGCCGTAGAGATAGCTCGCCACACCTTCGTAAAAAGTGACTACGGCCGCCGCCAACGGAGTATCCCGCAAATATGCTATAAAGACCCGAGCATAGCCCTTGGCGCCCAAAATGTCAACCAAGTCATGAAAATAATCTAAACTCCGCCCTTTTATTTTTTCCCTTTTTGTCGTATCGGTGTAAAGCCGGTGGAAGGTCTCGACCGGGGAAACATTGGTCGCGACCGTGTTGTGTTCGGCGGCATCTTGAGCCGACTTGATGTCGTCGGAACGGCCCCAAAATTCCAACTCGTGGTTGATGCTCTCGAGCCGCCGTTCGCTTGATGATTTATAGTCCGCCACATGAACCCCGTGGCGCGCCGCGACGCGAATGTTGTAGCGCCCTTTTTGTTTCATCTGCTCAAAAATTTCCTTTTCGCTTTTTCTTAAATCAAGGATGCGGCGGTGTTCCGGCTGAACTTCTTCGAAGGACTTGTGAAAGCCGACCAAGCTCTCATCGAGGTACGACTGGCGGGCGGATGCCGGCGTCGCAATTTCTACTCTGGTAAAGACCGCGCCAACTTTAGCCGCCAGCCCGTCAAGCGCTTTTTTATCCATATCGTGGAGCTGGACTTGGTCTATTTCGGGCACATATAAAAAGCACCTGCCAAAGGGCAATTTATGTTCAAGGATAAGAACGTCACTTAGCCAATGCGGCGTCTGGCCGTACTTTGACT
>DATEBX010000058.1:0-3761 GCA_035287145.1 Patescibacteria group bacterium
GTAAGATGCGATTGACTATTGTCATTGCGAGGTTGGGCGAAGCAATCTGGGCCCCAGATCGCCGCGCCCACGACCCAAGTGGGATCGGGGCTCGCGATGACACGGGACATAGATGCGTAAAACATGACAATACTTTAGGGAGGTTTTATCCCTTTTTTCTTTAAGGCGAAAAAGTTGGATATCTCAAGCGGGCGCTCCGCTTTTGCCGTTTTTCATAGCGATGAAGCGGCGCGGCTGGGCATGCGGCGCGAGGACCGCGTGGCGCTTCATTTTGACGGCACAAGAGTTGACGCCATTGCCGACTACAGCGACCGCGAAGTATCGCGCGGTGAAGTTGGGCTATTTAGGGAGATTTGGCAGGAGAAACACATCCGTGACGGTGAAATCATAGAAGTCGAATTTATCCATCGCCCGCCGTCGGTTGAGGCGATTAAGAAAAAACTTTTAGGCAAGCCGCTAACTTACAACGAGCTCTATAGTATAGTCAGCGACATAGTTAAGGGGCGGCTGGGTGATATCGAAACGACTTATTTTGTGGCGACGGGTTTCAGCCAGCCGTGGTCCATCAAAGAGCTGTGCTGGCTGGCGCAAGCTATGGCCGATACCGGCGAGAAAGTTAAACTGGCCGGTACGGTCATAGACATTCACTCCATCGGCGGTATGCCGGGCAACCGCACAACCATGCTGACGGCGCCCATCGCCGCCTGTTTGGGGCTGACTATTCCCAAAACGTCGTCACGCGCTATCACTTCGCCCTCCGGCGTGGCCGACACTATGGAGTGTCTCGCTAAAGTCGATTTGGATATAAGTGACATCAAAAGAATCGCCGAGAAAGTCGGCGCCACGCTGGCCTGGGGCGGCAGTTTGAATATGGCGCCGGCCGACGACCACATCATCCGTATGTCTTACCCGCTTGCTATGGAGCCATACTCTAAAATGGTGGTTTCGATTATGGCGAAAAAGGCGGCGATGGGCATAAAATATTTTGTCATCGAGATGCCAGTGGGGCCGACCGCCAAAGTCCACTCGCAAGATACGGCTAGGCAGCTGGAACGCCGGTTTCGGGCGGTGGGGGAGCATTTTGGCATGAAAGTCAAAGTTGTCAAATTGCGCGAAGTTGAGCCGTGCGGTCACGGCGTCGGTCCGGCTCTTGAAGCGAGAGACGTTATGCGTGTCTTACAGCGCAAGGATAATCGCTCGCACACGCTGGAGCGTACAGCTTTGCGTCTAGTGGCTTACGCGGCGCATCTCACGGGCAAATATAGTTTTCGGCGAGCTCTTAAGCTGGCGCGGGCGGCGCTCGAAAACGGCGAGGCGTGGCGCAAGATGCAAGAGATTATCAAAGCCCAAGGCCCCAATATGAAGCCGAGCATTGACGCGGAAGAGATAATCTCGTCCAAGGTTTTGACTCACGACATCAAGGCGACGAAAAGAGGTTATGTGACGGCTGTTAATAACTATGCCATTACCGACATCGCGCGCAATTTAGGTGCGCCGGTTTACAAGCAGGCCGGTTTATATTTACACAAACGTTATCGTGACAAAGTCCATCACGGCGAGGTTCTTTTCACTCTTTTTGCCGAGAGTGAGGAGCGAATGGACCTCGCCCTGCACGCTCTTAGAAAGGTTGATGTTTTTGAGATAAGCTAGCACTCGGCTGGTTCATAAAGTTTATAAGGTTGTAAAGTTCATAAAGTTAAAACCGAGTTTGTATTAAATACTAATTCAGATGCCCCACCTCACCCCGATGGGGCTCCCGCCCTTCGCATAAAGCTTCGGGGCGGCATAGCACGGGACAAACTTCGCTTTTATTCAATTGGCTTGCCAAGCGAAGCCGACGTAAGGAGGCGAAGTTTGGTGTGCGCGGGAGGATTTCCCTCGGCTCGCGGACTCGCTCGGGATAAACTTCTCATCCTCCTCCTACAAATATGGCTCGCCTTCACCCACCTATGGTGAGCGAAGTCGAACCATGGTGTGCGCGGGAGGATTCGAACCTCCAACCAGTTGTGTATAAGACAACCGCTCTGCCGTTGAGCTACGCGCACCCAACTATGTTCTTTGAACTACGCTGGGCAGGCCCAACTACGCTCCGGTTTACACCAGAGCTACGCTGGGCAAGCATCATAACTATTACGAGATACTTGTCCCGCGAAGCCCGAGTGTAACGAGTGGCGAAGTGGGAAGCTACGCGCACCCAACTACGTCCCTCGACCTGTCTCGACTCGGCGTCGAGCCGAGGCGGGCTAGCTCGGGACTACGCTGGGCAGGCCCGATATTATTAGACGTCAGAATTAGGGACGATATTAAAAAAGATGGAATCAATGATATAATATACTAGAATTAGTATGAAGTCCAAGACATTCGCGACAAATCGCAAGCCCCGTTCGGGGAAATTCTTAAAGTGGTACCTAGGGATCGCCACTTTTTTGATAGTGGCATTCCTGGGACTCTTGGCCTATGCCAGCATTGCCTACCGCCAGAAAGCTCTGCCGGCAACCTATCTGCTCGGTAAAAATCTGGGCGGCATGACCACCTTGCAGTCGCGAGAATATTTCAGCCAAAACCCGCCGTTTGTCGTGGGCACCATCAAGCTTATGGTCAATGAAGAGGCGGTGCCGGTCGGCGCTAATGATTTAGGCATAAGCATTGACGTCAACCAGTCCATCGACCGAGTGATGGGAAGCCAGCGAACGCAGCGCTCGATTGTTAATCCCAAAGGGCTGGCCTCGCTTTTTGGGCAAAAAACTGTTATCACGCCAGTTTTTACCATCGACAACGCTGTTTTTGAGCAAAAAATCGCCGAGTATACGAAAAGTTTCGAAAAGGCGCCGGTCAATGCCGCTATCGCCGTTGAGAATAATCAAGTGGTGGTGAAGCCGGAAACGGTCGGGGCGAAGATTGATGTCGGCCAAGCTGGCGAGGCCATCTTGAAATACCTGCCCGGCGGCAAGGTCCCGACCATAAAGTTAAACCTCGCCGATGTGCCGGCGGAAATTACCGCGGCCGACATTAGCGGCGCCAAGGATTATCTGGCATCGCACTTGCCCGGTACTATTACTTTAGTGAGCAACGGCACGAAAATAGCGACCATGGATGTGGCGACGATTGTCAGTATTCTAGACCAAAACGACCTACAAAAGAGTAAAATCACCATCAATCAAACGGCGCTTAGCAGTTGGGTTAGCAAAAAAGTCGCCGCCAAAATAAATGTCGCCGCCCAGCCCATAAAAATCTCGGCGATTGACGATGCCGTTTTGGACCAAGGTAAGCCGGGCAAGACGACGGACCAAAAAAAGCTGGCGAGCGACATCGCCGCGGCGATAGTCAACAACACTATCAACGCGCAGATTCAAGTCAGCGTCGCCGATGTGCCGCCGGAGACACAAAAAATTTACCCGGGCTATACTCCCGGCAAATATCCCGGGCATTACATTGAGATTAACCTAGCCCAGCAGATGCTTTACCTTTTTGACGGCACCAATATGGTGGGCAGTTTCCGTATATCGAGCGGCAAATGGACTATGCCGACACCCTCGGGCGAGTTTCAGGTTCTCAATAAATCGCCGCGCGCCTACTCGGTTAAATACGGTCTCTATATGCCATATTGGATGGGCTTTACCAACCAGGGCCACGGCATCCATGAACTGCCGGAGTGGCCGAGCGGCGCGAAAGAGGGCGAGAGCCACCTTGGTACGCCGGTCTCCCACGGCTGTGTCCGCCTCGGCGTAGGGCCGGCGCAAACCGCTTACGACTTTGCTCCC
>DATEBX010000059.1:0-6510 GCA_035287145.1 Patescibacteria group bacterium
ATCCGAGGAGCTTGCTCCTCGGGGGTGCCATATTGCGAGGAGTCAGCGACGCGGCAATCTGGGTGAATCGGGAGATTGCTTCAGATTACTTCGCAATGACACTGTGGATAATTCATCTTCTAACTATTGATTTTTGCGGTAGTTATCCACAGCCCTGCCTTTATTTCCATTCTCAACTCTATTGCCGCGCGAGTCAACTTATCCACATACCGCACTCGAATACACGCAAATCAAAAAATCGAAACGCGAATTACGCTCTAATTTTTTCACTCTAATCTAAAACCTTTGGGCAGTATTTATTTGCCCATATTGGCGCGATTGTATTGGCGTGTAATTAGCCCGCCTAGACCCGCCTAGACCCGGCAATCCTAGTCGAGGCTGGCATCCCATTCGAGTGATTATAGCGGTTGACTCATTAACCGCTATAGGGTAATGTTTATCTTATGAAAAGAACCTACCAACCTAAAAAAATCAAAAGAAAACGCGCGCTCGGATTTCGCGCTCGCATGGCGACCCTTGCCGGCCGCTTGGTTTTGAAGCGCCGCCGCGCCAAAGGCAGGAAGCGACTTACGGTGTAAGTCGTAATGTCAAATTTCTAATTTTTAATTTCTAAACAAATCCCAAGCCCCAATTTCCCAAAGCATACAGGTGGCGATTAAGACCGTTTGGATATTGGTATTTTAGACATTTATTAGGTCAATTAGAAATTAGTAATTAGAAATTTTAAGCTGATGTTCCCCAAACCCTACCGTTTAGCAAAAAAACGCGACATCGAAAGAGTGTTTCGCAAGGGCCGCCACGGCGCGTCGGGCTTTGCATTTATCAATGCTCTCGAAAACAGGTTGCCCCACGTTCGCCTGACCGTCATCGTTGGCACCAAGAGCAAGCTGAAGGCGGTGGGTCGAAACCTCCTGAAAAGGAGGGCTCGCGCTTACATTGAATCAATAAAAAAAGATTTACCAACGGGCAACGACCTCGTAGTCGGTTTTAAGGGACAGTTTGACAAAGTTCCGACTTACGGCGAGATTGCCCGTCATCTTGAAGAATGCTTAAAAAAATTGCGCTCGGCTCCATCCGGTGGTATCAGAAAACCTTATCGCCGGACCACGGCCCGCTAAAACAATATTTTCCCCAAGGTTATTGTAAATTTCACCCGACTTGTTCGATGTATGCCTTTGCGGCCATCGAAAAATATGGAATACTTACGGGAGGGGCCAAAGGATTTTGGCGCATATTAAGGTGCAACCCGTGGACAAAAGGCGGGACTGATTTACTGAAATGACTAATTCCTAATTAACCTAATTGACCTAATCAAATCCCAATGACAAAAATCCCAATTGGGAATTGGTACATGGAGCTTGTGATTTGATTAGAAATTACCTGCCCGCCGAAGCCTCGGCGCAGGCGGGGAAATTTGACATTAGAAATTTACAAATAGTTAGAATAGACAACAAAGTTATTAATCAAACGCATCTATGAAAGAATTACTTAAGGTATTGCTCTACAAGCCCCTCTACAACATCCTCGTGTTTTTGGCGTGGCTGATTCCCGGCCATTCGGTTGGCTGGGCGATTATCGCGCTGACGCTTCTGGTGCGCTTGGCGCTTTGGCCGTCGAGTATGAAGGCAACAAGGGCGCAGAAAAAGATGCGCGACTTGGCGCCGGAAATCGCCAAACTCAAGGAGCAACACAAGGGTGACCGCCAAGGGGAAGCGGCGGCAACCATGGCGCTCTACAAGAAATACGGCGTCAGCCCATGGGGCAGCTGCCTGCCGCTCCTTATCCAGCTGCCCATTCTCATAGTGCTCTACCGCGTCTTTATGAACGGCCTGGGCGTGAGGACAGACCTGCTTTACGGCTTTACCCCGCTAGCCGATGTCAACACTATGTGGCTGGGTCTCGATTTGGGGAAACTTGGCAGCGAGACACTCCCGATTCTCCCGATTCTCGCCGGCATCGCGCAGTTCTATAATTCGTGGCAGATGAAACAGCTTCATCCCGCGGCGGCGGCGAAGGCCAAAGACGGTAAACCGCAGGAGGACTTTAGCCGTATGTTGAGCATGCAAATGCTCTATATTATGCCGGTTTTCACCGTTATCATCGGCTTGCGCCTGCCGGGTGTGCTGGCGCTCTACTGGCTTATAACAACGCTTTTTAGCATCCTGCAAACTTGGTTAGTAATGAGAGGTAACTCAAAAATGACCAAGCATGGTCATCCTGAGCTTGCCGAAGGATCGCAAATCGCAAAACTTGAGGAGGCGGATTCCGGTGTATCTGATTCGAAGGCCTCAAAACCCGAAGTTCAGACAAAAAGACCTAACTTGCTGCGTCGCTTAAAACAGCGCAAAGATGTGACAGTTGAGATTCGAAGAAAAGATAAGTAGTTTATAAGGTTTATCAAGTTTATCAGGTTCATAAGGTCTGAAACTTTACGAACTTTAAAAACTTTATGAACTTGATGAACTAATATGCGCCTTATAACTTTAAGAACCAAGCTAAGCGACCTCCTTTTTCCTCAATCCTGCTGCGGTTGCGGGCGCGAGGGGGTAATGCTGTGTTCCGGTTGCGTGGATACTATTCAAGACACTTTTAATGAGTATGCTTGCGGGCTGTGCGGTCAGCGGGCCTATCGGGGCGGTTTATGCGGAACGTGCCGACGGGATACAAAATTGTCAGGACTCGTGTACTTGGGTCATTTTGAAGGCGCGCTTAAGGAAATACTGCATGCTCTGAAGTACGAAGATGTCAGAAACGCCGCGGCAGTATTGGGCGGAGCGCTGGCAGAAGGCGTCAAGGATGCCGGTTTGCCGCGAGGAGTAATTATTCCAATACCACTGTCGAAACCGCGCCGGCGGGAGCGCGGTTACAACCAAGCGGCGCTCATCGCCGGCGCGCTGGCGGACGCCATCGACTGGCCATTGCTTGACGCCCTGGAGCGCGTGAAGCATACCAAACCACAGACCAAACTTTCTCGGTCATTAAGATTGGCAAATATGACGGATGCTTTTCAGTCACGCTTTAACTTTAAGGAAAGCAACTTACCGGTTTACTTGGTGGACGATGTTGCCACCACCGGCGCCACTCTGACGGCGGCGGCGCGCGCGCTCAAGAAGACCGGTGCGCACCGGGTTGTCGGTATCGTTGTTGCCACAGGCCATTAACTAGTACAACCCTTTGCGGCGGTATGCCGTAGTACAAGCTTTCCTGTCCAGCGGAGTTGGACGAGAACTAAAAAAGGATAGTAGTTCTCGCCTCGAGTTTACCCCGAGTCACCCCGAGGGGCTCGAACGATAGTATATTGTTCGAGGTAATCCGAGAACTAAAGAGGGCGATAGATCTCACTGGGGTTCGAACAATAAAGTACTTTATTTGCCCTTGATATTTGGGTAAGATTGAGGCGGAATGCGGTGGGGTGCTGGAGTGGTTGAACAGGCCGCTCTCGAAAAGCGGTAGGGACGCAAGTCTCTCGTGAGTTCGAATCTCACCCCCACCGCCATTCGACTTCCTATTTGCTCCGCAAATGGAGCGCTCATGGTCTTCGACCAATCTAAAAAGCGACATTTGCCAAGATAAAAGTCGAATGCTCCGAGCGAAGTCGAGGGGCTACCACAATTTTGCATTTTGATTTTTGATATTTGATTTTAAGTTTTGTTGTATAATGAGTTTGTGGTAGTATTAAATTACAAGATAATAGTATGATATGAATTGTAGGCCATGCTTTAGCATGAAGGCAACAAGCTGAAGCTTGTTCTACGAAATTTACTTAAGATTACAAAGGAGGAGTATGGGACTGTTTGATAAACCCTCGAAGCGCCGCCGAGGATTCACGCTTATTGAGTTGCTGGTAGTGGTGGCGATTATCGGCATCCTCGCGAGCATCATTATGATAAGCGTCGGACGCGCCCGCGGCAAAGCCCGCGACGCCAGACGCAAAAGCGATGTGGCCAGCATCCAAACCGCCGCCGAGATGCTGAATGACGACACTGGCAATTATAAGATTGACGGCACCGGTTCCGGCGGTAACGGCAGTGGCTGGTTTAATTATGCCTACGCCGGCTCTAAGTCAATCGCCGATGGGTTTAAGGAAGAGGGCTATTTCACTACCGTTCCCAAGGACCCCACAAAACCGGACAGTTGCGGCAGTTCATGTCCCGACGGCACCAGTTATATGTATTATCCGAATAATCCGTCACAAGGCAAGTACTTGATTGAGGCCTCGCTGGAGTCGATAAACGACAAAAATCCCGAAGACGGCTGGGACGACGGCGGCGTGGTGGGTTTAGCGTTGCATCAAAGCCAATACAATATGAACTACGCCATTAAGGGCGGCTTGTAAATAGAAATTGGTGATATGAAGAGTTGAAAGTAGTTATTTAATTGTCACTTCGCACTCGATTGTCATGCCGCGCTAAGCTTGTCACCCCGCGCGCGGTGACGCGGGGTCTAGGCCTCTCTATTCCGCCCGTTGGTACTGGATTCCCGTTTTCACGGGAATGACTTCTTATGTCATGCCGCACAGGGATGCGGCATCCAGACCTCTCTATTCCGCCACATGGTACTGGATTCCGTGTCTCCGCACGGAATGACACCTCATTGTCATGCCGCGCACTCGGTTAGTTATTATCCGCGATTATCCGCGTTAATACATAGCTATTGACCCCGTAAAATTTCTTCCCGTTCAATATAGAACTACGTTCTCATCTGAACGGGAGCGCAACCACGGGGTCTGCGCCTCGCCTGCTGGCGGGGCTTGACACCAAGTCCTGTTTTTGGTACTCTTTTGGCTGGTCTTATGAACATTGACATTACTGCGTTCTGCGGTTCAACTGCAGAGGAAGGAGGTGGCAGCCGTGGCGTTTGTTGCCCGCGAGGGTGTAGTTTATCTTATTGACGTTCGGAACACCGTCCTTTCATATGAGCCGGAAGGCCTAGCCCCACGGGACTGGCGAGACGCGTCTCCGCCGCGCGAGCAGCGGAGTAAACACGAAGAAGCCGCGACGCGGTGGCTAGCGGAGCATTGCCTCGATCTAGCCGGCGCCGATGAAATGTATTTCCTGGTTCGAGACGCTCCGCAAGAGGTTTGGGGATACCAAGGGGCCGTTCAAACGGGCTTTGCATTCAACGAAACCGCCGATGCCGATGCCGCTATTATCCTACTTACTTATCGGCTGATGGGGCGGAATCTTGATGAATTGTCGCGTTGGGCGGAGTACGAGCCCGTGGACACTCCCTTTTTCTCCAAGGAAGAGTTCAGGGACTACGCGCCAGAGAAGGCCGAAGCGGCCGCGAATCTTTGGGAGCTTCACGGCTCGGCCATCAAGCCGCTTACGAGAGCGATATCTAGAAGGAGGGTAGCGGTAGTAATCACGAGGGATAAAAACCTTCGTGAGGCGTGTCGAATGGCCGGCGCGGTGGTGGACGGGGAGCCGGTGGATGATTTCTACATTGAAGTAACTCGCGCTTGGCGCGAGTGGAATAAAAGCCCATCTGGGACAATATACTAGTTCTAGGGAAGTGGAGTCGATTATCGTGGCGGATCGGTCAGGTACTTTCAAGCGAGAATTCGGTGTTGTTACTCTCCGATTGCGGAGAGAGGAGACAAGGATCTCCCAATGGTACGAGGATGGGAGGCTGGCTTTTGATGTCAACGCTTTACCCGGAGATCCCAAAGGGGGTTCTGTGAAGTTCGTCGACGAACGGACGAAGAGCCGGGAGAATGTTAGGACTCTCCTCGGGGACAAAAAAAGATACGACGAACAGAAGCTGTTCCTGGAGGCATACAGGAGTGTATCACCCGACGACCCAGACATCGCGGTGTGGGGTGCTGAACTGGCCGAGCTGGAGAGTCATATCTCAATCGAGTCCCATCTCTCCGGCCTGGCGTCTTGCGTCTACTCGAGCAATGGGAATAGTGTGGTTGTCTATCTCAACGACCCCGACAAGACGATTCTCGAGAAGATCGACCCCAACATAATCGTTCCTCTCTGGGTTGCGCGCATCGACGATGTAGATCCTACGGATCGTGTGACTCATATGGCACAGTGCCCTTTGGGGTGGGTAAGTCCGCCAATCTCAAGAGCGGGTACGGGTAGCCACGCCGTAATCGTGGTTGGTCACTCGGTGGACTTTCGTGTCGTCTCTCATGAGGGTGTCTTGTGGGAGGTTGTTGCCATGCATGTCAGTGGCGCTACCGCTCGTTGCTATCCGATTACCTCTTCCATTGTAGTTAGAGGCGGCGGGAGTGGCGATGGTGGCAGGAACGGTGGCAATGGCAACGGCCGACTCAAGGCCCACCGCTCGGACCCTCCGGCAACGAGCCATCTCGGTACAGCCGACGACGGCGAGAGCTCCAAGGGCGGCAACGGGAAGCACAAGCCCGATGATGCCGCGCTCAACGGGGTTCCTATCACGGACGAGCCCAAGACGGAGCCCACGACCGTCGCGGTCGCCGTCGACGAGCCGGCGAACAGCTAGTCGCTGACAGCATCAATACAGAGAAGGGGAACGCAA
>DATEBX010000060.1:0-12977 GCA_035287145.1 Patescibacteria group bacterium
AGGTCAGCGCTAATGGTCGCGATATTGGCGAGCGCCACCAACGCGATGAACGCAAAGGCGATTTTCATGCCGTAGCGTTCAGCCAAAACTCGTCCCAATCCTTTTTTAAGCACCGCGCCAACCCGCGACGACATTTCTTCAACGACTATAAGGAATGGAGTCGAAAGTATCAGAAGCCACAGTTGGCTAAAGCCCGTCGTCGCCCCGACTTGCAGATAAGTGACCACGCCGGAAGGGTCGTTGTCGGCCGCCCCCGTAACCACACCTTCTTTTTTGCTCGCAAAAAAGTCGCGGATATTGCGACGATTCATCTTGGGCATACCGGCGTGCGTGGGCCAAATCTTCATTATCTTTATTCTACTATAGAAGATGTTTGATAATAAGCCCTCGCTAATACTTGCCAATTATTGGCGGTTAGGTCTTCGGCGCGAAGGGTGGGGTCGATGTTACTTTCGGATAAGATGCGGTTCACATCTGCGACATCTAGCTTGAGCCCAAGTTTCAGGGCGTTACGGATTTGCGCGCGGCGCTTGCTAAAACCCGCCTTCACCACCCGCATTACCTTTTCCGTTTCCTCCACGTCCGACGTCTGACGACCGATATCAATCCTAATGACCGCCGACTCCACTTTCGGTGATGGGTAGAATGAGGCGGGCGAAACGCGCGCGACCAGCCGAGCGGAACCCAGCATTTCTATAAGAACTGTTAGTATGCCTCGCTTGCTGCTGCCGACGGGCGCCGTGAGCCTCTCCGCCACTTCCCCCTGCACCATCAAAGTCAAACTCATTGGGCGAGGGGAGACGCGAGTCAAAAAAAGATTTATTACGGGCGAGGTAATACTATAGGGCAAGTTGGATACGACCGCGTATTCCGGCGGTAATTTAAGCTCGGGAATCTTCAAAACCGCGTTTCCCGCCAAGACCGATAGGGGAGAGCCGTCGAATTTTTTTCGCAAATACTCGACAAATTGCCTTTCTTGTTCTAAAGCTATCACTCGCGCCCCTGCCTTCAGCAATGCTTCGGTGAGCACCCCCAGCCCCGGTCCGACTTCAACCACCGTACTCCCCCTCCCTGCCCCGGAAGTTTCAATAATCGTCTGTAATACTTTTTCATCCACTAAAAAATTCTGCCCGCGCATACGGTTGGGTTTAATGTCAATTTTATTTAACGATGCAATTACTTCTTGCTTATTCATTTTCATCTGTTTTTTTGTCATTGCGAACCCCAGTGGGGTGAAGCAATCTGACCGTCCGCGGTCATCCCGAGCGAGGTCTGCCGAGTCGAGGGATCCCTCCATTCCGCCTCCCCCATTGGGGGGCTCCAGTCGGGATGACGATTACGTCAGATTGCCACGTCGTTGACTCCTCGCAATGACACCTATTCTTAAATCCTAAATCTTAAATCTTCACTCTATTGCTTGATTTCCTCGACTTTCACGCTCGTCGTGCCGGCGCCGGCTTTGGCGATTTGTTCCCACGCGTCAACGTTCAAGTCAAGAATGCGCCCCGTCCACACCTGCGGTCCATAGCCGCCAACGTTTGTCTCCACCGATTTGCCGTTGGCAAGGTTGGTGACGCGTATGAGCATTCCCTTTTTATATCTTCGCGAAGCCGTCACGCCGAACGTCCATGACGACTCTCCCGTCTCGCTCGACAGAACTATGATTTTGGTCCCGTGAAGCACGATTTTATTAACCGGTTTTTGGGTAATCGCATTGGCGACAAGGGTTCGAGATACCTCCTCGCCGTCTTCGCGCATGACCAGATATGTTTTTTCACGCTGTCCCTTCTCGCCCGCTTGCTCGACTTTTACAAGCCCCCGCTCGAGCGTCGCGTCATCGCGGTCGATGGTTTGGAAATCGATACTCTCCGTTTCCTTCACTTCGGTTTGCGATACTCTGATAATTTGAACGCTAATGTCTTTCGCAATGCTCGTTTCCGCGCCCGGCACAACCTTATCCTGCTCGCCGATTTCTATGTTGGCGCTCGCTAAAACTTCGCCAACCGTCAGCCCCCAGCTCCTCACTTCTTTAACTTTGCGCCCGTCGGTCACTTGGTAAATTGGCGCTCGCCAAACTTCCACTCTGCCGCCCAAACCCCAGTCGAGCCGCGGAAAAACCTTAACGATATCTTCGGGATTTAGCGGACGGCCCGCGGTATATAGAGAATCGGCCGCGTTCCGGTCGAAGACCGAAGCATAAACAACCTCCGTCGGCGGCAATGTCCTAATTTCTTCCGCGCTCGGCGCCGCGTTTACTCCAGCGGGAGCAAGAATTAATAATGTAATGAATAAGCACGAATATCGAATATCGAAATTCGAGACAATATTTAATTTATTAAAGTTTAAATATTTAAACATTTGAATTTCAGATTTGTTTCGTGCTTCGAGCTTCGGATTTCGAATTTATTAGCTTACTCGATAAAGTCGAGTAATTCGCTCGGTATATCTTCCAGGAACCTCGAGCGCTCATTGTACTGCATATTACCATAAAGCAAGCGGCAGCGTGAGGCGGTCAAATAGAGCCGGTCTTTAGCGCGAGTCATACCAACGTAACAAAGCCGCCGTTCTTCCTCAAGCTCACTCGCGTCGGTGAGCGATTGCGCGTGCGGCAACAAGCCCTCTTCCATACCGATAATAAAAACAATCGGGAACTCCAATCCCTTGGCGCTGTGGAGCGTCATAAGAGTCAGTGCGTCCGCGTTTTCGTCATAATTATCGCTGTCGCTCACTAGCACTACATTTTCCAAAAACTCGCCCAAGTCATTGTGGGTCGCGGCTACCGAACGCAGTTCTTCAATGTTCTCGAGTCGTGTTTGATTTTCCAGCGTTTTATTATTGAGCCACCCAAAGTAACCGCTTTCGTGTAATACTTTTTCTATGAGCTCGGAAACAGTCACTTTGGCGGCGGCGGCGCGCAGCCCCTCTAAGATACTAGTGAATTTACCGATTTTTTCATTGTCGCGCGCCGCCGCCTCAAGTCCAACTTCTACAATGCTCCCCCACGCTTTCGGGCCGATGCCGCGGGGCGGAACATTGATAATGCGTTCAAGCGCGACGAGGTCTTTGGCATTGTGAATAAACCGCAAATAGGCAATCATATCCTTGACTTCCGCGCGCTCATAAAAGCGCAAACCGCCGAGGATGCGGTAGGGGATGCGCGCAGTGATGAGATGCTCTTCGATAGCGCGGGATTGGGCGTTGGTGCGGTAAAGGATAACAAAATCCTTGAGTTTTAGTCCCAGCCGCCTTTGCAATGAGCGCAGCTCTTGCACTATAAAACCAACCTCAACTTTTCCCTCCGGCGCTTCAAAAAAAGTAATCAATTCTCCCCGTCCCCGCTTGGTCCACAGTTCCTTGTCGGAACGTTCGGTATTTTTAGTAATCACCGACTGCGCCGCGTCGAGAATGTTTTGCGTCGAGCGATAATTTTCTTCCAACTTTATAACTTTGGCCTCCGGATAATCTTTTTCAAAATCCAAAATATTACGAAACCGCGCGCCCCTCCATGAAAAAATCGATTGCCAGTCGTCACCAATGGCAAATATGTTGCGGCGCTGTTTGGCCAGCATTTTGCAGAGCAGGTACTGGGTATGGTTCGTGTCTTGGTATTCGTCAACTAATATGTAACGGAATTGTTGCTGGTATCTAGCCAGCACTTCGGGATATTTCATAAACAGTTCCACTGTTTTATTGAGCAGGTCATCAAAATCAAGAGCGTTCGCTTCTTTCAATAATTTTTCATAGCGGCTAAACACCCGCGCGACAATTTCCTGAAAATGCCCTTGGGCGTACCCCTCGTATTCCTTGGCGCTTACCATTTCATTCTTGGCGCCGGATATCATATTGCGAATGCTATTCGCATTGTATTGCTTGGGGTCGATTTTGAGCTCAAGCATCGCTTTTTTGACGGTAGTCAGCGAATCGCGTTCGTCAAAGATAGTAAAATCACGGTCGTACCCCAGCTTCTCAATTTCGCGCCTTAAAATCCGCACGCAGATAGAGTGAAACGTGCCGAGCCACGGCAAGTGGGTTCCGTAGGGCGTAGGGCGTAGGGCGTTCACCGTCTGACGCCCAGCACCCGGCGCCGAGCTCCCCGCCAGTAATCCTCCGACCCTCTCTCCCATGGCGCGGGCAGCTTTGTTGGTAAAAGTTACCGCCAATATATTGTGAGGCGATACGTGCTTAACACGCATTAAATACGCGATGCGGTGCGTCAGCGCCTTGGTTTTGCCGCTACCCGCGCCGGCCAATATCAAAACCGGCCCTTCCGTCGCGAGCACCGCCTCTTTTTGCATGGGATTAAGACCGTCCAATATATCCACCCAAGTATCGTAACAAAAAAAACGGGTGCCACATAATGTGGCACCCTAGGATGTCGTTAATCCTTATGTCGGATTAGCCATCGGGTAGGGGCGTGAAGGAGCGAAAAGTATCACGGCGTCTCTCAAGGTCAGCTATCTTTTCGCCAAGTTCCTCGGCTCTCTCGCCGTTGCCGTTTTGCGAGGCCAGATCGCGCTCGCGCTTGACAACTTTTAGCCGAGCACTGAACGCCGTCACCCTGTAGCGGCCACTCACCCCCCTGTCCCCGCGCGGCCTCTTGGGCACCCGTCACACCTCCCTTTTTCTCTTCGATTTACTCTTTTTCCCCTTTGGTTTTCTGGCCTTTTTTTCGAGCTTGCGAATCCTCTTGTCACGTAGCTTGAGCGATCGCGCCGTGAGAATATAACGCGAGTAATAATGCGAGATCGCGTCTATTGTCTCTTGCATCAACGAGCCGTGCTGTTTTTGGAATTCGTCCACCCCAGAAGGTGTCGGTTCCATCCAAGCACTCGCCTGATGCTCCTTGGAGAGGATGACACCGCACGCGCCCGGATACTGCAGGAAACCATTGACTATCAGACAGACGTAACGAATACCATGATAGTCAGGGTGGTTGGATTTCATATCCCAGTAGTACGCGGCATCGGAACTGACCAGGATGTGAATGCCGGTTTCTTCGTAGAACTCGCGTTGGGCGGCCTCGGACAGCGACATACTGTCGTCATCAATCTTGCCCCCGGGCAGTTCCCAAATCGAAGCGGCATACTCCCCATCGGCACGCTGTACCAGCAATACCCCCTTATCCGGCACGTAGAGTATCACCCTCATTGCCACAACCTTGGGACTTACCGGTTTTTTCATGTACGCTCGCCCCCTTACGGCTAAGTTGTCCTATGCATACCGCAAAAGCCGGCCATAAGCAAGAATCACTCCCATTACCACCTCCGCGGTGGTAATGGGGGGTATCGCTACCATGCTATTGCCTTAAAAACGCTGTTTTGCTACATTTTATATACGCCTTTTGTTTGGCGAACCTGAAGGGAGCGTGACGCCGATGTGGCTAAGCGGCGATTTAACACCCGAACAGCAGGCCGAAGCTAAAGCCGAAGGGAAGCGTCTAGTTGATAAGCTAACAGCCCAGCTAGACGCTCAACACGCAAACCAGCTCTTTGACACATCGGTTTTCAGCATATACCATCCCCAGGGCTTCCTGGGTCCAGGGGGCGTATTCGAGCCGTGGGCACTACCAACGGAAACCGTTGCCACTCCAGGAGTTACGCGATACTGTCCGCACTTTGAGCTCTTGTCGAACATCGCTACCGGTTGCGGTGTCGAGAAGCAAAAACTGGCTTCAACAGACCAATACTGTGGCTACTTCGCCAAGCAGGACTACACAGAGCTCCATAACATGACTGGACGACAAGGTGTTGATTACCATCGGAGCTGTTTCTGTATACGGCTCTATACTGCTCTGTATGCTTGCCTTCAAGCTATGCGGGCACTTCAGAAGAGAGAGGATGAAACACCCACCCAACTATTGCCAGGGTGGATATACGGTGAAAGTAATCCATCGGCAATCATCGCCCACAAAGACGAAGTCCAAGAGTCGGTGGTCAAAGCAAACACCATCCATGAAGCTCTGATCATTGCCCGCGTCGTCACCAGAGGTTCCGCCAACCTCGAAAAGCCATGTGAAAGAGCCATAGCCTTACTTCGTGGCTGGAAGGAAGAAATCAGATCCCGGATTATTGACCTGCCAGAAAAAAAGATATACCCCTTTGCCGACATGGCGCCAAAGCTCTGCTCCGAGGCGCCGCCATACCGCCCCTTTGAGGGCACAGTGTCGTTAGTTGACTGACATCTGTAACCGTATCCGCGTATCCACCAGAGGGCTTCACCGCCCTCTTTCCTTTATAAAAATGATAAACCTAATCCCCCATTACCACCTCCGCGGTGGTAATGGGGGATATGAGAACGTTAGTTCGATTTGCCGAAGAGAGCGTCGAATTCGGCACGTTCGACAATTTCCTGCTTGATGAGCAGTTCGGCCAACCGGTCGAGAATTATTTTATATTTTTTTAGAGTCAGTACCGCACGCTGTTCGGCTTCCACGATAATTCTTTTAATCTCTTCGTCGATCTCCTTGGCGATTTCTTCGGAATAGGTCTTGTGCTCGCCGAGCTCGCGTCCCAAAAAGACCAGCTCTTCTTTTTCACCGAGCTTTACCGGCCCCAACTTGGGACTCATGCCGTATACTTTGACCATATCGCGAGCGATTTTGGTGGCATGCTCTAAATCGTTACTTGCGCCGGTTGTTGCTTGACCAAAAGCTAGTACTTCCGCCGCGCGGCCGCCCAAAAGCTGGGCGACACTGTCCTCAAACTGGTCGCGGTTTAGGAGGTATTTATCTTCTTCAGGTACACTCCACGTATAGCCAAGCGCCATACCACGCGAGATAATGCTGATTTTATGCACCGGGTCGGTGTGCTTCAAAACCTTGCCGACTATAGCATGCCCCGCCTCGTGATAAGCGGTAATCTTTCTTTCTTGCGGCGAGAGCACTCGATTGCGCCGTTCAGGACCAAGCAATACTTTTTCCATTGCTCGATTGAAATCCCCTTGCGAAATGGTGCGGCTATTGTCGCGCGCCGCCAGTATCGCCGCTTCATTGACGATATTTCTTAAATCCGCGCCGCTCATCCCTGCCGTCGAACTGGCGACTTTTTCGAGCTCAACACTTTTTTCGATGGGTTTATTGGCGGCATGCAATTGCAAAATCTCAAACCGTTCTTTTTTATCCGGCATAGCCAGCACCACGCGGCGGTCAAAGCGGCCGGGGCGAAGGAGCGCCGGGTCTAAAACATCCGGGCGGTTAGTCGCCGCCATAACTATAACGCGAGTATCGGTCTCGAAACCGTCCATTTCCACGAGGATTTGATTCAAAGTTTGTTCGCGCTCGTCATGACTGCCGCCCAAACCGGCGCCGCGCTGGCGGCCAATAGCGTCTAACTCATCGACAAAAATCACTGTTGGAGCATTGCGCTTGGCTTTTTGAAAGAGGTCGCGCACCCGCGCGGCGCCGACACCCACAAACATCTCCACGAATTCCGAGGCGCTTAGTGAAAAGAACGGCACACCGGCTTCTCCTGCCACCGCCTTGGCAAGTAAAGTTTTTCCAACACCGGGCGCGCCGATAAGCAATACGCCCTTGGGAATCTCCGCGCCGATGCGGCGGTATTTCTCCGGATTCTTCAGAAAATCAACGATTTCCACCAGTTCTTGTTTAGCTTCGTACAGCCCGGCGACATCCTTAAAGGTAACTTTTTTGCGACCGTTATTGGCCAGACGCGCTTGGGACTTGCCAAAGCTCATAGCTCTCATATTGGCGCCTTGGGCTTGGCGCATTAAAAGCCAGATGAAAATCGCGAGCAGTATGAACGGCAAAATCACCGATATGAGCGTCGGCCAGATACTGCCGCGATTGGGATTTTTAATATCAATATTTACCTTTTCCGGCGTAATACCGTATTCGCTGACGCTTACGCCCGCTTCTTTATACGACTTGAGCTGGCTGCCATCTTTGAGATGAGCCGTAACTTTATCGCCATCAATTTCAATTTTATCAACGCGACTTTCGTCAAGCGCCGTGGTCACTTCGCTAAGCGGCACTTCCTTGGCCTCGTTTTTGTAGGGCGCGCCGAAGAGATTGTAAAGACCCGACCCTAAAAGAAAGATGATAATGATGAAGATAATTTGTCTGGTGCGTTGCCGCGGTTGCGCTGCCATAGGGCATTAATTAAGAATTATGAATGCTGAATTTATGATTCGAACTCTGATTTAATTGGCTTGCCAAGCGAAGCCGACGTAAGGAGGCGAAGTTTGGTGGCTGTGGGTGGACTCGAACCACCGACCTAGGGCTTATGAGTCCCTCGCTCTAACCGACTGAGCTACACAGCCCGGTAGATAAATTCCAAATTTCAAAATCCAAATGTCAATTCTCAAACTTCGCCTTTTTTAATTGGCGTACTAAACACGTGGCCCCGAAAAGTAATTTTCTGGCTTATTGAGCTACGTTCAATCACGCTAGAAGCATTACCTCGGGGCTCACTCAAAATTCCTTCCATTATTGTGGCTGCGCCACGAGATGACGCTCCTGCAATAACAGAGCGTAGCTCGTTTTGCAGGAAGGAATTTTTCGTGGTAGCGGGGGCAGGATTCGAACCTGCGACCTTCAGGTTATGAGCCTGACGAGCTGCCGCTGCTCCACCCCGCGCCAAACAGTTACCCGTCTATCCGAAGGTACGAATAACACTAGTATTATATGCCTCATCTTACCGAAAGTCAACCCAAAAACCCGCATCTCGGCGGGTTTTTGGCGAAACTCAATTAAAATAATTAGTTGAGTTGGGTTACCAACGGCTTCCTGCGGAATGAGAACTGCCGCCGCGCCGCGAGCTCTTCTTACGCCGCGAGCTTTTTTTAACAACCTTTTTTACGGCTTTCTTGATTTCCCCATCATCACCCCAACCGGCGCCCTTGAGCGCGACCTCGCCGTCACGCGTCGCCCACCATTCGTAGCCGTAGTAACCGGCCGTACCAACTCCGAGAGCAATGATAATGATAGCAATGACCGTAATGATTGTCTGCCAAACCGTATTGCTGGCATCTTCGATTACGTCTTCCGCCGCTTTAATGGCGGTATCGGCAATCTCTTCTTTGACGGTCGGGGAGAGGGCGCTCGGCTGAATCGCCGCCGATGGCGTTGGCGCGGCTTGTGCCAACACGACCGGCGCGGCTTCTTTTTGCGCCGGCGGGGGAGTGGCGCTAACGACTGTCTTAATGCCAAAGTTTATTCCCTCAAATATCAGGGAATTCCCCGCCGCGTCCGTCACCGTGATGCGAGCACTGTGCGAACCGGTGCCAATTTCGCTGGCCGGCACTCTGAACTCCCACTGCCCTACCCCATCGGCCGTTTTCTGCAAAACAATCGTGTCGGAGAAAATCTCCAGCTTAACATCGGCACCCGCCTCCGTCGTCCCCGCGAATACTAATGTTCCGTTCGTATCAAACTCCTGCCCATTGGGTGAGGTTCCCATCGTCACTGCCGGTGAGGTTGTATCGATAGTGAATGGAGTTATTGCTAGCGGTGCGCTGGCGTTACCGTCAAAATCGGTTACCGTGATTGCACAAGAACCGTAGGTTCCATCGGTTAGTGCGTTGAAAGTAACAGTATTGCTTCCCGCGATAGCATCAACTATTGAGCCAGTGCAACCTCCGCTATAAGAAATTGTTCCCGCCCCATCAGAGTTGAACGTATAATTGGGCGTTGTGTTTTTCGTCGGCGTCGGCACGGGTGTTATTTCGGATAGTTCAATAGAATCTTCAGTAATAGTCGGAACATCGGCGGGCGGAGATTCATTACCGTCTCCGTCTGTCGAGGTAATAAGGAAATTATTGGCGGTGTTTGGTATGAGCGGGGTAGCAATTGAATATGCTGGGGCCGCCGTGTCAGAAGCGACTACTGCATCACCCGCGATACTGCCATCATTCTCGTCGTCATTATAAATTCTAACAGTTGTTCCGGTCTCGGCAGAACCATCAATGGCATATGTCGCAGCATCGATGAGTACTGGTGCGACGGGTGACGTAACAGTCGGAGCCACTGGAGTTATTCCGTCCTGGACTGTAAGGGGGGTGAAAGTAGTAATGGCATTGCCTGCTGAATCTTGTATATTAAAGGCGCCGGTCGGGCTCAGTGTAGGACCTTCATTGACACCGATGGGTGTAGTGCCATTAATTGTTAAAATTACAATGCCAGCCGACGTTTCGTCAGCATCGGTAACTATATGCCCGTCGCTCAAGCTAAATTCATTGCCGCTTGAGTTGACTGTCGAGCCTTTAAGGTCCTCCGAAAAAGTCACATCGATTCTAGTCGTTGTCAGAGTTCGCGCACTATCAACGGTTGGCAATTGGTTGTCAACTCTCATGTTCTCAATGTCTTCAACTGGGCCTGTTGGGCCGTCCCCATTAGTCGCCGTCACTAAAATATCAGCGGTAGTTGAACCGTTGATAGAACCAGGCATAATAACATAGCTTGCTTGCCAGATACGGGAGCCTGGCGTTGTTTCGCTAGCCGGCAATACTACGCCGCCGAACTGCGAAAAATCAACGCTAACGGACGTTGCCGCTGGCAACGGATTGGCACTGTCATCAAACTGTCCGGTTATCGTGTTGCCAATGATGAATGCGCCGCTGGTGCCGGTGCCAGCCGATACTATTGTTATATTTCCCGTCGTTACCGCCGGAGCGGCGGCCAGGGCTTGGCCGGGCAGGACCAACAAAGACATCTGGCTGACCACGGCCACGAGCGTGATGCTCGCCAGCGCTCGCCTTAACTTACTTAGTACTTCCCTCATTTATTCCTCTCCCTCTCCCCCATTAATAATTTATAAATTCTAAAGCTTAAACTTTAATTTGACCTTCAGCGTAGAACAAGGTTTACCTTGTTCAACAAGCTAAAGCTTGTACTACTTCAACAAAAAAGCACACCATTCCGTTTAATCGCGGATTCTCGCAGATAAATAGGAATCGATGTGCTCCAAAAGTTTAGCTCTTAGAGTCGAATTGTCAAGCCCCCGCCAGTAGGTGGGACGCAGACCCCGTGGTGACGCACTGTCATAATACTACGGAGTAGATTTGACAGTAAGGAATTTTACGGGGTCATTTACCGCCACGTATATTCAACTTACATAGAACTAATAATTCTTGTCAAGCCCCGACCCCAGTGGGGTCGAGGGCGCAGACCCCGTGGTGACGCACTGTCATAATACGACAGAGTCGATTTGACAGTAAGGAATTTTACGGGGTCAAGGGCCCCTATATTCTCAATATAAATTTGAACCATTTACGGGGGTTGCTTAACTGGTTTGACGCTTCGTCCGAGGTTGTTTTTGTTTGGCTTATGACTTCGCGATTTTCAATTTGTGCTAAACGAGTAGGGTCTATGGGCACGTGGACAATTTTCTCATCCGGCTTTTTCATCCCCAGTTTGCGGCGCGCTTCAAGCTCTTTATAAGCATTGGTCGCGTAGTAAATATTGAGATTGGCAATATAGTCCTTTTCGGAGTTTAACAGGTCTATTTCAGCTTTGAGCGATGCGATTTCTTGATTCGTGCGATAATTGGCCACCACCGCGCCATAAATTAGATATACAAAATAGCCGAGTGCTAAAAAGTACCCGACGCGCAATATTAACTGGTAATTTTGTTCTTTATTTTCCATATTTCATTTGTAGCAAAGTAAACCTTGTGTCATTGCGAGCCCCAGCGGGGCGCGGCAATCTGGGCCTAATTACAATCACCGCTTCTTATTTTATCAAATAGAAGCGGTGATTCATAATTATCAATACATTGTACCCCCGTATATTAGCTTTTCTCTTATAATGCTATCAAGGGCTGCCAAACATCGTTACAATCACGATGGCCTCCTTCCCTTGCATAATCCCCCTTTCTAAACCAACACCCATATCGCTAAAATTAGCGTTTAATATATTGGCGCGGTGCGACGGGCTGTTAAGCCAGGCGGTTTCGGCGGTCTCGAAATCATTAAAGCCAAGGGCTAGATTCTCACCGGCACGATGATAGCCATAATTACTTTCCAATATGAAATCCCAAGGGCTTTTTCCAGTCGGTGAATAATGCTCAAAGTACTGGCCGGCAAATATATCCTCCGCTTTGGCTTGCGCGGCAGCCGACAATTTAATGTTGGGCATAAGCGGAGTTAGTCCCAGAGCAACGCGGTCTTCGTTGGTAATAGTAATCAATGGGCTGTCTACCGCTTGGGCGGAAGAGATAGAACGACGCGTCGCGTACGAAAGAGAGATGAGAACACTAAAGAGCACGACAAGGAGAGTTATTTTGATAACCTTCCCTACAACCACCCTCTCCTTACTAACAATACGCTCGTGCATTATGTTAATATATTACCACAAAACACCCATGATGTCAAGATACTACAGTACGAGCGTACTTATGTATATTAGTACAGAAAAAGATTATATAAAAAAGAAGCCTTTTGTTAAAGCAGAGGCTTCTAACTGCTTATGTGCCACTAACGACGCTTGCTCATATACTCACGCGTCACGCCGAGAAGCACACCTCCCCACACCATGTAGGCAAACATGTGGATAGATCCAGCCAACTCGCCCACCTCTTTGAAACTGATACCGAGGAGACTATATATCCCTGTTGTGACTCCAGCACCAAGCAACAATGCTACAAAGGGCATGAGCAATTTCTTCGCCGCCATGACTCTACTCCCTCCGCGAAGTGATGATGTTGGCTGAAGATATTACCGGTTCCGCTCAAGCGGAAGACCGATAATGCTAAAGTGTAGTACAGCTGAAGAAAAAAGTCAATGCAAGATGAACTTACCGGTTTTCGCTTTATGAACTTTATAACCTTATGAACCTTATAAACTAATATATTCTACCGGTGCACGTAAACGGGGGTGCCGATGGGAGCAAAGTCGTAAGCGGTTTGCGCCGGCCCTACGCCGAGGCGGACACAGCCGTGGGAGACCGGCGTACCAAGGTGGCTCTCGCCCTCTTTCGCGCCGCTCGGCCACTCCGGCAGTTCATGGATGCCGTGGCCCTGGTT
>DATEBX010000061.1:0-5132 GCA_035287145.1 Patescibacteria group bacterium
AACTTACGCGTTTCATATTGTTCGAGCTTGTCGAGAACTAATAAACGTTTTAACTTCTCGATTCGCAGACTCACTCGAAGAATATAAATTGATACAAAGTGATTCAAACGCGTAAGTTCTGGCTTAATACTTTCCAGTATAGACCGAACAAATGGCGAAGGTCAATATGTGGATAACTTCGTTATAACGTCTTGACAATGCTTCGCGCCGTGTTCAACGGGTATGGACGCGGTTGTGGATAACTTGAGCTAAGGTGTAAGATTAACGTAGCGCAAGCTTTAGTGTGTCACTGATACGGTAAACCGTGTCCTACAAAAACATAAAGCTACGCACAAACTCCAAAATCCCCGCCTGCGCCGAGGCTTCGGCGGGCATGTGAACCTGCTAATTGCACACTTCCGAAGTGTGCAGGGTGGTAATTCTCTCTTGTCTGCCAACTTCCTACCTGATAAACTTGAGTTAATGCCAAAAGAATATAACTTCCAAGAAATAGAAAAAGAATGGCAAAAAAAGTGGGCCGAGGCCGGCCTTTTTGAGGTTGATGGCACCGAGGGTGATAAAAAGCAATATATCTTAGTGATGTTTCCCTACCCATCTTCTGACGGACTCCACGTTGGGCACGTTGAGGGCTACGTCGCGGCTGATATTTACGCCCGATATTTACGTATGAAAGGTTATAGTGTCCTTCACCCCATGGGCTGGGATGCTTTCGGTTTGCCGGCGGAAAACTACGCTATCAAAAAGAACGTTCATCCGCGAGTAACAACGCACGCTAATATTGCCAATTTCCGTCGCCAGCTTGAGTCTCTCGGTCTAAGTTACAGCTGGGACCGCGAAGTTGATACTTCGTCGCCGGATTATTACCATTGGACGCAATGGCTGTTCCTTCGACTCTACAAGAAGGGTTTGGCATACCGTAAAAAAGCTAAGGTTAATTGGTGTGAATCCTGCCAAACGGTGCTTGCCAACGAGCAGGTTGTCACCGGCCATTGTGAACGCTGTCAACATCAGGTGATACAAAAAGATCTTAAACAATGGTTTTTTAAGGTTACGGATTATGCCGACCGCCTGCTTAGAGGGCTAGATGACATTGACTGGCCGGACGCTATTAAGGCAATGCAGAGAAATTGGATTGGACGGAGCGAAGGCGCGGAAATCACTTTTCCTGTCATTGCGAGCCCCGATAAACTTGCCCCGAGCGGAGTCGAAGGGTCGGAGGCGAAGCAATCTCAAAATGATATCTCTGTCGCTATAAAGGTCTTTACCACCCGTCCCGATACTCTCCTTGGTGCCACATATTTAGTTCTCGCGCCCGAGCACGAGCTAATTAAAAATGAAGAATTAAGAATAAATAATTATGATGAGGTAAAAAGATACGTTGTTGCATCATCAAAAAAAACCGCGTTGGAACGCGCGGAATTAACTAAAGAAAAAACGGGGGTGGAGCTTAGGGGTGTAGAGGCCGTCAATCCGGCGAACGGTGAAAAAGTTTCTGTTTGGGTAGCCGATTACGTGCTGATGGAATATGGCCATGGCGCTATTATGGCGGTGCCGGCGCACGATGAGCGCGATTTTACATTTGCCAAAAAGTTCGGGTTGCCAATTGTCGAAGTTGTCTCGCCTGACGGCAGGAATCACGAATTGAAAAAAGCGTATATTAACGAGGGAAAACTAATTAACTCCGGCGAATTTGACGGGCAGTATTCAAAAAAGGCCGGTCATGCTATTACTGCCAAGGTCGGAGGTCGTCTAACAACATCTTATCGTCTGCGCGATTGGCTGGTATCACGCCAGCGATATTGGGGTGCCCCCATCCCCATCATTTATTGCGATAACTGTGGCACAGTGCCGGTACCGGAAAAGGATTTACCGGTTGAGCTGCCTGACGACGTGGACTTTCGCCCAACCGGCGAGTCACCGCTTGCGCGGTCGGTTAGTTTTCATAAGGTGAGTTGTCCCAAGTGCGGCGGTCAGGCGCGGCGCGAAGCGGATACAATGGATACTTTCGTCGATTCCAGTTGGTACTTCTTGCGCTTTGCCGACCCCAAGAATCCGAAAGAGATATTTAGTAAAAGTACGGTCAAGAATTGGCTCCCTGTTGATATGTATATCGGCGGCGCCGAGCATGCTGTTTTGCATCTCCTGTACGCCCGTTTCGTAACTAAGTTTCTCTGCGACGAGAAACTCATCGATTTCGAAGAGCCATTTGCGAAGCTGCGCAATCAGGGCTTAATTCTTGGTCCGGATGGCCAGAAGATGAGTAAGTCGCGTGGTAATGTCGTGAACCCTGACGAAATAGTTGCCAATTACGGCGCCGATACTCTGCGGCTTTATGAAATGTTTTTGGGACCGCTCGAACAAGTAAAGCCGTGGGATACCAACGGCATTGAAGGTGCTTTCCGATTCTTGAAAAAGGCCTATCGTCTATTTGTCGGCGTTAAATTACCGGAAGGTGAAAATCTTCAGCCCAAAACACAAGACCTTATCAACGCGGTTAGTCAACGCATTGCAAATTTGCGCCTGAACACCGCCGTATCGAGTTTGATGGAGTACGTTAGTTGGTGCGCCGATAATATGGATAAAATATCGGTTTCCGACGTGCGCGCGCTTGCGAAAGTTCTCTCCCCTCTCACGCCGCATATGGCCGAGGAGCTGTGGCTGGAGCTTGGCGGCGAAGGATTTGTGGCGGAGCAAGAATGGCCAAAGAGCCAAGATATCGCCAAACTGTCGCGGATATCGGTACCGGTACAAGTTAACGGTAAGATTCGGGCAATGGTTACCTTGCACAATGGAGCAAGCCGGAAAGACGCGGTCGTAGCGGCCAAAGAGGCGCTTCGGAGCAGGGGCATGGAAGCTGATAAAGTCCAAAAGACGATTTATGTTCCCGGGCGCATAATCAGCATAGTGACAAAAGATTAATATTCTGATAAAGTAAAACAGATATAAATATCCCTCGAATCACCCGAAAGGCAGAAATAGATTCAGTATCCACCAATTAAAATTTATAAATTATAATTTATTTTGAGGTAATATGGCAGAACCAAAAAAGAAACTAACCAATACCAGAAGCGGCAACCGACGCAGTCACAGGCATCTGGTTGTCAGTAAGCCGAGCAAATGCAGCCATTGCGGCGCGCCGGCGGCCAGCCATCGCGTCTGCCCCGTCTGCGGATATTATCGAGGTAAAAAGATTATAGCCGTGTAGTCGGAATAGTCTCCCATACTTTAATTAAAATTTGTAATTTAGAATTTACTATGAATCAGTGTATAATTTCTCAACCTTCAATTAAAATTTGATATTTGAAATTTAGAATTTACTATGAATAGGCACTTTGCCAGAATAGTCGCTATGCAGTCCCTTTACGAATGGGATTTTCGCGGTGAATCCGACCCGCAAGCCATCTTAAAGCGCAACTGCGATACGTTGGAAGACGAAGTTGATTTTGATTTTGCTTCGGGTCTGGTAAAACTCTACGGCGACCACGACAAAGAAATAGATAAGCAAATTGCATCTGCCGCGCCGGAGTGGCCTTTTGAACAGATATCGCTGGTTGACCGCAACATTTTGCGGGTTGCCGTCGCCGAGCTATTGTACGACCGTGACATACCACCTAAGGTGGCCATTAACGAAGCCATCGAGATGGCGAAAGCGTACGGCGGCGACACGTCCTCGAAGTTTGTTAACGGCGTTATTGGGACTATTTATCGCCAGAGCGAACGTTTTGATAGCGAACAGCAAAGGGATTCAACAAAAAATGGTTAAAGCGCATCAGGATTTTGAGAAAAATATCGGCTACAGTTTTAAAGACCCGCAATTACTTGAGGTCGTTTTTACGCACCGCTCGTATCTTAACGAACACCGTGGGTTAAAACTTGAGCATAACGAGCGGATGGAATTTTTGGGTGACGCGGTTCTCGAGCTCGTGGTAACGGAATATTTATATAAACATTACCCAAATCCCGAAGGCGAACTCACCAGCTGGCGCAGCGCTTTGGTACGTGGCACTTCCCTTTCCGCCGTGGCCGGAAAAATCGGGTTAGGAAAATATCTTAAAATGTCGCGCGGCGAGGCCAAGTCGTCGGGTAAGAGCCGCTCGCTTATTCTTGCCAATGCCCTAGAGGCGCTTATCGGCGCTTTATTTCTGGACAGCGGCCTAGTCGCTCCGGAAAAGTTTATAAAAAAATATATTATTAAAGACCTGGAAAATATTATAAGCCAAGGTCTCTATCGCGACGCTAAAAGCGCTCTGCAAGAAATTATCCAGGAGCGTGAAGGAACCACTCCTGTTTATAAAATAATTAGTGAAACCGGACCTGACCACAACAAAATATTTGTATCCGCAGTTATGGCGAGAGAACGTGAGTTGGCGCGCGGCGAAGGCAGTTCTAAGCAAGCCGCCGAGCAAGAAGCCGCCCGCCACGCCCTAATCATCATAGAATCCGACTAGTTCTCTTATCTGCTGCCCCGATCTCGTTTAGTTTAGAGTGTGATATTCGAGCGTCATTCGAGTATTATGCGTGTGATTCGCGTGTAATTGCAGATTCGCGTGATAATTTTTAGAGTTTTTTTCTGGCTTCACTGTAGAGCGCCAAAGCTTTTTTCTTTGGCCAATCGGTGGGCAATAACTCCGGCGGCAAGTTTGGCTCGGTGGCGATAATAGATGCCAGATTGAAGATAATCTTTTTAATCTCGAATCCCTTGTCGGTGCCTTTGGCTCTAATTTTCGGGAGTATGTTTTTTGTTTGAGCTATAAATTCTTCGTAGCGTTTCTTGACGCTTCCTACCGACCAGGCAAGGTCTATGATATTGTCGCTATCGTACGTTGCGCTGGTCAGCACTATTACTTGGTGTGCCACTCCGAGTTGCTTGGTAAAAGTTCCTATCTCCCTGACCCAGTTATGCGGTGAAATCCAAACAGAGCCGTACAAATTGCCAAAACCCAGCTTTTGCAAATAGCGGCGCAAGCGGTCGCGGTTAGGGCGGTTTTTTTCCGGGATGCTAAAAAGAACTGTTGTCCATCGTTTATCCCAAGCGTTCTCTTTATGGTGTAAGTTGTCCAAGCGTGAATCAATATAAGCTCTTCCGTTGGGAGCCAACTCATAAAACGTTTCCCCGTTTTTATCAACGGCTC
>DATEBX010000062.1:0-6036 GCA_035287145.1 Patescibacteria group bacterium
GCAGTCTGGGCGATGGCAGCGAGGAATGGGCGGTGGGGGAGGTTATCTTGCGTGACATTCGATGCGACACGGTCGGCGAAAAGGATATTAAAATCACAGCGACCGACAGTAGGGGATCAACGGGTTATCTTATTAATAAAAATACAGGTAAGCCATTCGCTCTCAAGTGTTACGACTCCGGAGCGGTGGTTATTAACGAAGTCCTGCCGGCGCCGAAGACCAGTGATTACGACCAAAGCGGAGGGGTGGATAGCAAGGATGAGTGGATAGAGCTGCATAACACCGAATCTCGGCCTATTGACCTAACGGGTTGGACGCTGGGCGATAATAGTAAACCGCAAAGATACGAATTTGATGCGAATACCATCATTGAGCCAAATGGCTTTTTAACTATTACCAATCGGCAAAGTAAGATTGCCCTTAACAATGACGGCGATGAAGTGTATCTATATGACCCCAGTGGGCTGCTAGTAGACAAATTAGTTTACGACAAGAGCCATGACGATGCCGGCTGGGCAAGATTCGATACGGGACTTGAGTGGACTGCCACGCCGACTTTCAATAGCGCGAATATTCGCTCGCCCATACTTTCAGCGGCCGACACATCTGCATCCCCTCCGGTGGACGGACCCGACCCGCCCAAAACGGAAACTGTGGTCTATAAGGTGACCAAGACGAAGACCGTACATCGGCCGGACTTTCAAAGCTTATATGAAACGCCCGACTTGTCTCAATTTGTCCAGAAACTGGCCGAAATGGCGCGTCAAAGGGAAGATGTCCGCCAGCGATTCGCCGTCGAACAGCTGATTATCGGTCTCGGCGGACTCTTGTCTCTTGCCCGCGTCGGTTATAATCTGGTATATTTGCTCTTATGAGCAAAATAGTTATCAATAATCTTAAAGAGCTGGCGGCATTGGCCGGAAAATTGGCCGATGCGTTCAAAAACGGACAGTGCCAAAAAGTTGGCTTGATTGGCCCGCTTGGCGCCGGTAAAACCACTTTTGTCGGTGCGGTGGCGCGCGCCTTGGGCTATGGCAAAAACACTTCTAGCCCGACTTTTATTATCATGCACGAATACGCTACTCCGAGCGGCCTTCTGCTCCATGTTGATTTGTATCGGCTCAATCCGAAAGACAAAGAGACGGTGAGTATGGTCCTGGAAAAAATAGATGCTGCCGACTTTGCGTTGGTAGAGTGGGCCGATAGAGTACTGTCTATCGAAAATAAATTAGAGCGGATATACGAAATTAGCTATAACGGCTCCCACTCCGCAAGAACCATCCAAATAAGAACGTCACCCCGCGCAGCAGATGTGGGGTCCGGGCCTGGATTCCGTGTCAAGCACGGAATGACACAAAAAACAAATGGAACAAGAATTTACAATTTACCATAAAGAATTATGATACTGCGCATCGAAGTAACCCCGGAAGGAGAAACCTGCTCTTGGCTTTACGCCGCCGCCCGAGAAATTTTTCGGTCGCAGGGAAAAAGTATGGCACAAGTTGCCACCGTGCTCGATAAAAAACTTAAGAGCCAATGGTCGCAAGTTAGCGGCATCTATGTTTTCTTGGGGCCGGCCGGCTATTCGCGCTTGCGCGCGACGCATGCTTTCGCCCTGGGGATAAGTTTAGCCCAAAGGATACCGATAGCGGGTTATAAGGTTTGGCATCCCCGCTCCGCCGCCACAGTTCCTCTTTCCTCCAAAACCCCCCTCAACCCAATCTACCCCCCTGATTAACCCCAAGTACACCTCGTAGGTGGCCTTTTTGGTTAATATTCGCCTCCCAGAAGCAAATAACCGCCAAAAAGTACACCTCGTAGGTGTCCGATGGGTTCGGTAGGATTTTTTAGTCAGGGGTGAGTTGGGGTATGGGAAAAACTTTGGTAGAATATAAATAACCCCAATAAGAGGTGTTTTTTATGTCAGGATTTTTGCGCAAAGAGAAAAACAAGAAGCGGGTGTATGATGCCATGTCCGGAGAAGAACTGACAAACCAGTATTCACCGAAGAAGAAACGCCATCCATGGCGGTGGGTTTATATTTGTATCGCGGTAATAATATTGGGCATATTGAGCTGGATAGGCCTAAGTGCATACAGCGCCATGAACAAAATTTCAGAAGGTGGATTTAGCGCCAAAGATTTGTGGCAGGTAGTAAGGGGCAATGGTACTCTAAAAGGGGAAAAGGAGGGACGTACTAACATCCTTTTTCTGGGCTACGGCGGTAAGGGAAATCCCGGGGGAACACTGGCCGATACCGACCTGTTGTTTAGTTATCATTACTCCGACAAAAAGACGGCTTTGATTTCTTACCCGCGCGACCTTTATGTGCCCATCGGCAAAACAGGCGACTATAATAAGTTGAATTACGCTTACGCTTCGGGAGAAGAGGATGTCAAGAAAACCGGCGGCGGCGGCGTGGTGGCCAGCGAGACGATCTCCAATATCAGCGACGTACCAGTCCATTATTATGTGTCTATGGATTTTGTCGGCTTTGTTAAACTTATTGATACTTTGGGCGGCGTGACGGTCAATGTCGAGAAAGCCATCAATGACCCGTACTACCCCGACGACCAAATAGTAAGCGGCACTTACAAAAAAACCGATGCCTACAAACCCTTTAAGTTGGCTGCCGGCATTCAAAAGTTAGATGGCATAACGGCGCTCAAGTTCGCCCGTTCCAGGGAAACCACGTCGGATTTTGACCGCGCCCGCCGCCAGCAAGTTTTACTGGAAGCCATCAAGGAAAAGGCCGTCTCGCTTGGCGTCCTGTCAAACCCTAAAAAAATCGTTGACATCATAAATGTCTTGGGCGACCACATTCGCACCAATTTGAGCGCGGGGGAGATGGAATCGTTGGTGGGGTTAGTAAAGGACATAAATAGTGACAATATTATCAACAAAGTTCTTGACAATGCCAAAGACGGACTGCTGATTGAAGATAGCGGCTCGGTTGGCTATTATTTGAAGCCTAAACTGGGCAATTTCAGCCAGATTAAGTCCATGGTCAAAAATATTTTTTCTGACGGTACGTCTGTGAGCACAACCACCAAAACATCATCCGGTTCAACTGTCACATCTCTAAAGGCCTCGGGCAAGATAGAGATTCAAAATGCCACCGGCGTCACTGGCAAGGCGAAAGATTTGTCCAAAAAACTTATTCCTAAGGGGATGACGGTTACCGCCCTCACCACCGCGACCGAAACGCGCGCCGATACTATTCTCTACGATTACACTGGCGGCCAGAACGAAAATGCCGTATCTCTCATCAAGGCGAACCTGCCCGGCGTCAGTATCACGGTGCTAAAACACGCCGGCGGTAGCGGCACTCTTGATTTCAAATTGATTTTAGGGGAAGATAGCGCTGGAGTCTAAGTGGAATATCTATTACTCTGGTCTCGCCGTTTACTGTGGCCAACGCTTATAGTTATGAGCTGGTGGGCGTGGCGCGTCGAGCAGGACGCCCGCTTCCACGCCGCGATTATTATATTGCTCATTGCGTCGCTGGTAACAACTTGGTGGCAAAATCGCCTTTATATCTCGGCGATTTCTTTGCTTTTTATCACTGTCTGCGGCCTGTTGACCTATTTGCGTTTTGGCGATGCTGTCGGTTCCAGCACCGTTATCGCCTACCTGATTTTATTTTTTATCCTGTGGCTTGTGAGCTTAAATACTTTTCAGACATACCTCTTTTCCCCGGATAAACCGGTTATTTTCGCCTACATCACGATAAGCGTATTTATTTGCCTGGAACTTTTTTGGCTAATGGCCATGTTGTCCGCCGATCCGCTTATGCGCGCGGCTCTTATAACAGGCATCTTCCACGTCCTTTTTGCCATCATCGCGCTTTATGAGTGGCAAAAAATCGGCAAATGGAACTTTCGCTTGTACCTACTGGCAACGGTCGTCTTTGTTGCGATATTCTTAAGACTTATGTAAGCTGATAAAAAGAGGTGAAAAATGAAATTGCCAAAGCTCTCGTTTAGTTTGCGTCGCGTTGACTGGCGCTCGGTACCACAGTGGTTTGTCGCGGCGGCGCTGGGGTGGAAAGAATATATTATTAAAATGCCGGAGCGAGCCAGGGCGCTTACGCGGTACGAATTCCGTCTTCGTTCGGCGCGATTACTCTTTGCCGTCGTTATCACATACGCCATAACTGGTGTCGCGGTGGGGCTGGGCTATTACATTCCCGTAAAATGGTGCAATGAGGGAGTGTTCAAAAAAGTGAAGGTTTGTCCGGCGCGGCTTGACAATTCCTTTGCCCAATTTTGGACAAAACTCTACCCGTACCCTGTGGAGGTGACCGGCTGGCACTTGGTTACTTTGAGCGATGTCGTAGGTCAGGAGAAGATAATTAAATATTTTGCCGACCATTCCGGCAACCCGTTACCCGACAGATTCGAAGTAGACCAAAAAGTCATCTCGTCGCTTGAAGAAGTCGAACTGGCGCAAAAAGCTCTCAAACAAAACAAAGTCAAGGTCAAAAAACAAGATGTGAACGACATTATTAAGAAAATCGAAGACGAAAACGGCGGGAAAGATAAGGTGAAAGAGTTGTTACAGTCGCTTTATGGCATTAACCTTGCCGATTTCCGCCAGATTGTTAAGGAACAGTTGTACAAAGATAAAGTGCGCTCCGACGTTCTAAGAAATATTAAAGTGCGTCATGTTTTGCTAAGCGATGAAAATAGGGCGAAGGACATCAAGGGGAAAATCGACCGCGGGGAAGTCAGCTTTGCTGATGCCGCCAAGCAATTCAGCAGCGACCAAGGCACCAAGGACGACGGCGGGCTGATAAAAATCAACCAAGACAGTGAATTTATCAGCCGCGATTCCGGTCTGGTCAAAGAATTTAACGATATTGCCTTCGCTCTCACCAAGGGGCAGGTTTCAGACCCGGTTAAAAGCGAGTTCGGCTGGCACATCATTACCGTCGAGGACATTAAGGGTAATGTTGATAAAAGCTACGATGACTATATGAGTGAAATCCGCAAAAAAGTCATCATCTGGCACTTCGTCAAAAGGTAATTAGATCTCTGTCCAGGCGCCGTCTTTGACCTCGTTAACCAAGAACTGTCCGTTGGTATTCTCTACCATATAATTATTGATATAATAACCGGCATCCGCCCCCTGAAGGGTATAGGTTAGCTTGGCAGTAACGCGGTAGAGGTCGGCGTTCTCAAGATATTCGGCGGCTGTTATGGTGTAACTGCTCAAGCCCGGGCTGGAAGCGCCGGCAAACTCTTCCTGATTTGTTGAGTTGTAAAGGGTGGCGGTCATATAGGGCTTGGCGTTAGCCAGAGAGCGGGTCTTTTTGGCATCGAGATACTTGGTTACGACCGCTTTGGCGGCGGTGAGATTGGTTGCCGAACTATTTGTCGAGGTGGTGGCGCTACTGTCGGAAATTGCCGCGCCGGTAGTCGAACTAATCGAGCTGTTAGTTAATTCGGTAATTTGCGCTTGCAGGGAATCAACCCTCTTTTTATTTTTCGCCTCGGAATAAAAGAAACCGCCCGCCGCGCTGCCCACTACCGAAAGTACGACCAATATTATCCAGAGTACTTTCATAAACCTCCTTGGGGTATTTTTCTTATCAAAATATTATTAAATATGGCGGACCCGACCGGATTCGAACCGGCGATCTCCTCCGTGACAGGGAGGCGTGTTAAACCGCTACACTACGGGTCCAAGTATTTATTTTATTACTTTCGCAATCCCTCCGTGACCCCACGTCGTCTGAACTTTGCGGGGCAGGCAGGGAGGCGTGTTAAACCGCTACACTACGGGTCCAGATATTTTGTATATCCAAAACATATATTAATTTATCAGGTTTTCTCCTGATTGTAAATGGAAATAGCCTTATAGGAGTAATCAAAAAATTGACGATAAACGCGAATCGAAGTATAATTTAGTAGTAAACACATTTTTATTCTCCATTATGGTGAAAGGATTAATTCATGACTTGGGCAATTGTGGCCGCCGCTGGCGGACTGCTGGCGGGCGGGCTGTTGGGATTTGTTTCGCGTGGCCAAAAAA
>DATEBX010000063.1:0-7556 GCA_035287145.1 Patescibacteria group bacterium
GGTTGGAAATCATCATATCTTTATCGCCGCGAATGCCGGTAGGTTTGGGCGCGCCGAAGGTTTTCCCGTCGGTTGAGTCGGCGTAAACTATGTCACCATCCGACATATAATAGGTTCGGAAACTTTTGTCGGCGAGGATGACGGTGCAGGATGAAGTAACTGTTTCAATGAGCGGCGTTTTATCAACAGCCCATGTTTCGGTAACATTTTTACCGGTATTGTCAGCGGTTGATGCTGTCTGTTTGCGCTTGGTAAAATATCCCACGGCCAAAAATCCAAGAGCCAGCAGCACGATAATTATTAGCACAATCCACAGCCAGCGCTTTGGCTTTGACGGATTCGCATTGACAAGTTCCATACCCCTCCCTGATGTTTCTATTATAGCAAACAAATCACTTGAATGTGCTCGAATGGGACTCGGATGACGCGCGATTAGCGGAAAGGGTATCGTTGCGAATCATTTTAGATTTCGACTCCGGTAAGACCAGCTATCAATAAAGTGAATCCGACTATTGATTAATCACTGATGAATAAACTATGAAGGAGGGCAAAAAGTACGGTGCATAGACCGAAAAAGATGGACAAAGAAACCAAAATAGAACGCTCTTTATATTTTTTAACCGCTATTATCCCGGTGATTAAGGCAATGATACTTATCGGGAACGCAACGCCTACGGTCACGTCCCACCAGCGGTTGTCGAAAGAAAGGATATTGAACACATTGGCGAGCATTATAGATATGACAACCGCTATCAGGAAAAGCGCGTTTAACCCTACCGACCACTCACCCAGTATTGTTTTTGGCATAAATTCTCCTGTTTGCTCCTACTCTCGATCAACCTTCGGTTAAAAATACGCCGAGAGTGATAACCGAAACGATAATCAAGAGCGATAACAAATTCCAAAGATATGTTTTTTCCAAATTAATCTCGCCTTTCGATTTTGCTTCGATCGCTTTAATTCTTCGATCAATAATTAGAAGAGCCACAATTCCGTCGAGGATAAACAACACAATTTTGACCAAAAATATTTTACTGTCTTCAAATTCATCTTTTTCCTGAAAGTACAAAATAATGCCTGTTATTGTTTGCCAGATAGCGCCAATTGTTCCGAAGACGAAGATGTTTTTAAGGAGCGATAGTTTTGAGGGGTCAAGAACTTTCTTTAAGGCAATAATAAATGCGAAAAAAACCGTACCAAGCATGAGACCCGCACCTATCACGTGTAAAACTAGCACAATTATATGAAGCATTTTGTCTCCTAATTATGTTTATCAAGTATTTTGGGACGGTTCTGGTTCGACTACGCTCACCACTTTGGTTCGACTACGCTCACCACTTTAGTTCGACCTCTATGGGAGTCATCACAAGTCTTTTTATGGTTAAATGTGGCTTGAATAAGAAGCAACATTGGCACTTCAATAAAATTGGAGCGTAACTTACTAGACACCAATACCAGTATGATTATTAAAACCGAACTTCCATATCTTGTATTCTATCAATATGGCGCGTTAACAGTCAATTTTTTTGCCGCCTATTGATTCTATCGCATATATCTGGTTCATTGAAGATAATTATTATTGAAGGTGGGAGAAAGAGAGTTCTGATGGAAGCCAGTAAAGCGCAAATAACAAAGAAGGTGACCGAGAAGAACACAAAGCAAGATATTTGGGCCGCCTACAATGAGCTTATTGGGCAAATCGAGGATAAGCCAATCCAACCCGGGAGGGCTAAAGTCAGGGAGGAGTTGCTTGGGAAACTAGAGGAGCAAAGGAAAGAGATTGTTCGCGCGGTTGAGTTAATTGGAGGGAAGGCGGCCGAAAGTTTAACTGACCTCGTGTCAGTTCGCGACGAAGTTGCCGTAGAAAAAAAACAAATGCTCGCGTCATATGCCGAGCAAAAACAAAAAATTGAAGACGAAATTAAAACAATTCGGCATTTCTGGGAACATGAACAGCAGGAAAAAAATGTGAAAGATAATGAAGAGGCGAGGCAAAAGGAACTGGCAAGAAGAAAAGAAGAAGATGAGTATAGGTTTATGACCGAACGCGGGAGAAGGGAGGAGCTTGATAAACTTGATAGAGAGATAGCTCAGAAGAGACTAGATATTGACAAGGAAAAAGCGGAGGTGGCCGCGCGCAAATCGGAAATCGTCGAGATGGGGAAGAAAATTGATGCTTTTCCTGTCCAAATCGATAAAGCTGTCAAGGAAGCACAGGCGCAACTTTCTTCCGAACTGTCAAAGTCACACAACCACCAGATTAAGGAAACGGAACTCTTGTTTCAAGGCAAGGAGAATTTACTTAATTCAGAAATTAGCAATCTGAAATCATTATCTGATTCGCGAGCTCAAGAAATTGAATCTCAAAAAAAGCAACTCTCCGATGCTAACAATAGGCTTAAGGAAATGGCTGTTTCGGCAATCGGTGCTGTTAGGTCTGAGGCAAGAAAGCAAGATACAGAACGGGAATAAATTCTTGAGTTATATATACGTGACCCAATATCGATTGAGTATATTGGCGATAAGACATTTGACAATCGTCCACCAATCGTCTATTATTAGTATATAACGATTGAGGAATATGTTTGAGCCAAAATTCGATATAACGCCGAAGCTTCTAGATAATATCAAGAAAATTGGGGTAATCATCGCCGATTTAAATAATCGTCATTTTTCAAAACTCACTTTAGTCAAGCTGGAAAAGGCCGCCCGAGAAATCTCCTCGCACTCGTCAACCAGTATCGAAGGCAATCCTCTGCCATTAACCGAAGTCAAAAAAATTATCAAGAATAAACCGGAAAATCTTCGGGATAGTGAAAAGGAAGTTGTAAATTATAATCGAGCTCTGGAAATTCTCGACCAGGACATTCGCAGTAAAACTATTAGATTTAATCTTAGTTTGATACTCAATATTCAAAAGACCGTTACGGAAGGTTTGGTCGGTTCGTTTGATTCCGGTAAACTGCGCAAGCAGCCGGTTTTTGTCAACGATCCCATAACTCAAAAACCCATTTATCTGCCGCCAAATCATCAAGATATTCAAGAGCTAATTGACGGTCTGATTAAATATATAGCTGTCAAAGAAGACCAACTCGACCCATTAATCCTAGCTGGCATTTTTCACAGACAGTTTGTGATCATTCACCCGTTTATTGACGGCAATGGTAGGACGGCGCGCCTTGCGACAAAAGTTCTTCTAGCCAATATGGGACTAAACACCTTCAATCTCTTTAGTTTTGAAAACTATTACAACCAAAACGTCTCAAAATATTTTCGAAATGTTGGAATTCGTGGCAACTATTACGGCCTGACCGAAAAAATCGATTTCACGCCGTGGTTGGAATATTTTACCGACGGGATAATAGACGAACTCTTGCGAGTGAGCAAAATTTTGAAGAACGAAACGGCTACGCCCGCCACATCCTTGAAGCCGTATGATCAAAAAATCATTGATTATATTAGTAAAAAAGGCTACATCGCCGATCGTGACTATGCCAAGCTGACCTATCGCGCTAAGCCAACCAGAAATAAGGATTTTAATAGACTGATCGAGCTCGGTCTAATTGAGCGGCGCGGTAGGGGTAAAGCAACTTATTACAAACTCAAAGACTAGGGTGTCGGATCTAACCAGAGAGCAACAACTTGAATTTTTCAAGGATCTCTTTCGAGGCCGCGAGGATGTTTTTGCTGTCCGTTGGCAAAGTGCCGATGGAACGCGGAAAGGTTATACGCCAGTTTGTAAAAATGAATGGAGGGATGGACTTTGTTTGAAACGAAGTCATGGAAAATGTCGAAATTGTTCGAACAAAGAGTATGCATCTTTTAATGATTATCGCCTAATTGAACACCTCTCCGGCCAGAAAGCTTATGGTCTTTATCCTTTACTTGACGATAACGCCTCATATTTTCTTGCAATTGATTTTGACGGCAATAATTGGCAAAAGGATGTCCGGAAATTTATTGAAATCTGCAAAAAACATAATCTTGAGCCAAATGTTGAAAGATCGAATTCCGGAAATGGCTGCCATGCTTGGTTTTTCTTTGAATACAAATATCCGGCCGAGAAAAGCCGATTTATTTTTCAGACTCTACTTGAGCGAATAAATGCAATCGACAAGTTTTCGCCCAAAGCCAGTTACGATCGGATTTTTCCCAGCCAAGATTCTTTAGAAAAAAACGGCATCGGCAATCTTATCTTATTACCACTGCAGGGAAAATCGAAAGAGTATGGAAACACTGTCTTTATGAAAAGCAATTTATCCGAGCCTGCCGAAGATCAGTGGGGTCATCTCTCGAAAATTTCCAAAATTAGAGATTAGGGGACGATTAGGGGACCGATTAGGGGACGGTTCTCTTTTTATGGTTGAATTCGGCTTTTATGTAACCTGGCCATAGCCACGCTTAGCGTGTCAGAGAGGGTGGAATTATCCTAATTTAATCAATATCGAAACAGTAATTAAAATTGCTCCCTTAGCTAATAAACCCTTATTCTCTGGCATCTGCTCAACAAGCTTTTTCCATTTACCGCTTGCTAAATATTTAGCGTTACCGACCAACTTTACTCCTTGCCACTTTTTATCCCAAACAGCGAGGCAAATATTATTGTTATTTTTAAGATTTTCTTTTGTTTGCTTCGTATGATTATCGGTAATAAGAATTTGATTTTTTGAAACGACTTTGGCATAAGCAACACCGATAACATTAGGTTTGCCGGCATTATCAACAGTAGCAAAAGCAAGAGGATTCTGCTCGATTAATTTTTTGGTTTCAAAGTTGATTCTCACCATATTGTTTTCTTGGTGGTTGAAGACCATGAGTGAACCCCAGCAGGGCGAGTTGAATGGCGGCCAGCTAAGCTGGCCGTTGCCATGCTAAGCGTGGCGGAAGGGGTGGGATTCCCCGCCTCTGGCGGGACCCCGCCGTAGGCGGTGGCGAACCCACGTGGGTTCTCACCCAACCATTATGCCAGCCCGCGTAACCCCAATAAATTGAGGTTTCTCGGGCTGGCGGAGAGGGTGGGATTCGAACCCACGGACCCCTTGCGAGGTCAACGTCTTAGCAGGACGCTCGAATAGACCACTCTCGCACCTCTCCAATAATTGAATTATATCCTATCAGGTTGGATATTCAAGCTGTACTTTATTAATTTTAAGGATTTTGGTAAGGTTATTTCAATGACGCAAAAAGAGAAGGAGAGGCAAAAAGAGGTGATTCTTTCGCGGCTTCCTCGCGAGGCGCGTTTTGTGGTACGCTCCGATTCGCGCAAGCAGGAAGAAATAGATAAAATTGTTAAACAAATCTACGAACAACACGGGAAAGAACTTAGTGCCCTCGCAAAACATTAAGTACCTAACCAATGAAAAAAGTTTTTTCGGGGATACAGCCGTCGGGAGTTTTGCACTTGGGCAATTACTTGGGTGCCATTAAACAGTGGGTCAAACTGCAAGCCGACCATGAGTGTATATACTGCATTGTTGACCTCCACGCCATCACGGTGCCGCAGGACCCCAAGGCGCTTCAAGCCAACATCTTGCGCGTCGCGGCGACTTACATCGCGGCGGGCGTTGACCCCAAAAAGTCAACCATTTTCATCCAAAGTCACCGCCCGGAGCACACGGAGCTCGCGTGGTTTCTAAACACCATTACTCGCTTTGGCGAGATGCGCCGTATGACGCAGTTCAAGGACAAAAAGTCCAAGTTTAGCGATGAGGATATCCCGCTGGGCATCTTCAATTATCCCGTGCTCATGGCGGCCGATATATTGCTTTACGGCGCCGATTTGGTGCCGGTAGGCGAAGACCAAAAACAGCATGTTGAGCTGGCGCGCGACTTGGCGCAAAGGTTTAATAATAAATTCGGAAAAACCTTCACGGTGCCCGAGCCCAAATTCTCCGCCGGCGCGGCACGTGTTATGGGACTTGATAATCCGAAGTCGAAAATGAGCAAATCGGCGGCCTCGGCCAACAATTATATTGCTCTTACCGACAGCGCCGATACTATCGCCCGCAAAATTAAAAGGGCGGTTACTGACAGCGGCGCCGGAATCAAAGCGGGGGAGGACAAGCCGGCTCTCACTAATCTTCTGATAATTTACGCTCAACTAACAGATAAAAGCATTGCCGAAGTCGAAAAATTGTACGCCGGTAAGTCCTATGCGCAGTTCAAAGAAGGTTTAACGGAAGTGGTGGTTAATGCGATTATCCCCATCGGTCGGCGCGTCGCCGAGCTTGAAAAGGACCCCAAAGAACTCATAAAAATACTCTCCCATGGTTCCGCCAAACTCGAACCGATAGCGCAAAATACTATCAAAAAAGTGAAAGCGAGAATGGGTTTAATCTAAAGCCGAGAGGATTTTTGTGTCATTGCGAGCCCCGAAGGGGCGCGGCAATCTGACGTAATCGTCATCCCGAGCCCTTCGGCAAGCTCAGGGTAAACTCCGTCGAGGGATCCCTCCATTCCGCCCCCCAATGGGGGGCTTCAGTCGGGATGACTCTGGTGAGTCAGATTGCTTCGTCGATGATTCCTCGCAATGACAGGCAGTAGTTCTCGACTCCCCACGGTCGCTCGAACAATAAATCGTTTCGTACTTCGAATTATTGCTAGAAATTTTAGGCTGGGGGCGGAGGGGTGTCGGGGCCCTTGATGAATCGCGCCGGCCAAGCGACGTAAGAGGAGGTGAACTTTTGGTCAACCATTAGCCCGCCGTCGCGGTTAAAGACCTTGTAAGTAAACGATGCTTTGGCGCCGGCATGGGCTCTCTCGACTTGTTTGACTTCGCCCACGGCCATGGCGGGGTCGACGGTGTAAATCGGCTCACTCGGGTTGGTAATGTCATAGACGCTAGGTACGCTTGTCTCAACCCTTCGGCCATCTTTTGTGCCGTAGAAATTGAAGGTGATTTTTGTGCCTTCGACTATGGACTGAACAAGAATGTGCGCCGGTGTATTGTTGACAAATTTTAAGTCGGGCTTGGGCGAATAAATAGTCGCATCCATCCCGACCGGCGGCTCATAGTAGGGGACGCGATATGAGTGGTTGCGCCGTTCGGTAATTTTGAGTCCGGTATTCATCGCCGCGCGGAAAAGAGTTGTCGAGACCTGGCACAAACCGCCGCCGAACTCCGGCGTCGTGCGGTCTTCTTTAATGACGAGCTCCGGCAGATAGCCGGTCGAGCCGTCGATTTTACCCAAGTAGCTGATAGTGGAGAATTCTTCGCCGGGCTTGATGAGGATGCCGTTAAGATACGACGCGCCGTTTTGTATGTTATGGATGCGATTGGAAGGGCTGCGGGCGAAACTTGTTGTCGCGCTGCCAACCAATTCTCTTATGCCGTATTGGCCAATATTGACGACGATACTTTCATCAAGAGCCGCCTTTTTAGTTTCGAGGTCAATCTTTAGCTCTCGGCCGGCGTTCAAGTCCTCCAGAGTTTTGATAACCGTGCCGGTTGCTTTATCGGCATTCAAAACCTGTCCGGGTGCTGACGGGCGGTAAACACTGACCTTGCCGTCCGCGAAAGTAAACTTCGCGTCTTTGGGGTCGATATTAACACTCGG
>DATEBX010000064.1:0-5202 GCA_035287145.1 Patescibacteria group bacterium
GGGCCCCATTGGGGCGCTCCCTCGTTTCCTCGGGATAAACTCCGCAATCTGACGTAACCGTCATCCCGACTGAAGCCCCATGGGGGCGAAATGGAGGCCTGCCCGACTGTCCGCCCGGCCAAGCCGTTCGGACGGGCGTCGTTCAGGCGGGGATCCCTCGACTCGGATGACCTCGCTCGGGATGACCGCGGACGGTCAGATTGCCGCGCTTCCCCAAAGGTCGCTCGCAATGACAAGAAAGCAGTCGAAAATTACAACGCTAATAAAGTTCGGGGTTGCGGGTAAGCTTGACCCCGTAAAGTTGCTTCCCGTTCAATATAGAACTCCGTTCTCATCTGAACGGGAGCACAACCACGGGGTCGGTGGGGTGAACTGTGTCTCGTTGAACCGAGACCCTAGTTCACCCCTTGACATAATGTAAAGTATGCTTTACACTAAATATTGCGATAGATATCAATTATTAAGTTTTATGGTTGTCATTCCGAACGAAGTCGAGGAATCCCTTTTTCCAAGAGATCCTTCGACTCCCCGCCACGGGCGTGGTCGCTCAGGATGACACGCAAAGGAGCTAGAATGGCAAAAATCATCGGCATAGACCTAGGTACCACCAACTCGGTTGGCGCGGTAATGGAAGGCGGCAAGCCCAAAGTTATCCCCACCGCCGAAGGCGGTAATTTAGTACCCAGTATCGTCGCCCAAAATAAATCGGGTGAGCGACTGGTCGGCGTCCTCGCCAAGCGCCAAGCCGTCACCAATACGGAAAACACTATCTCTTCGGTCAAACGTTTCATTGGCCGCAAATTTGACGATGCGGAAACCCAGCGCGACAAAAAAATGGTCTCTTACGCCATCAAAGAAGGACGCAATGATTCCGTCGTGGTAGAGATGAACAGCAAAGAATACACCGCGCAGGAAATTTCGGCTTTCATACTACAGAAAATCAAGAAAGACGCCGAGAGCTACCTTGGCCAAGAGGTTAAAGAAGCGGTCATTACCGTTCCAGCGTACTTTAGCGATTCACAGCGCCAAGCAACCAAAGATGCCGGTAAAATCGCGGGGCTTGAAGTTAAGCGCATTATCAATGAGCCGACCGCGGCGGCGCTTGCTTACGGTCTCGACAAAGACGCCACCAAAGACGAAAAAGTCGCCGTCTTCGACCTGGGCGGCGGTACTTTCGATATCACTATTCTTGAAATCGGTAAACAGGACGGCGAGGCCAGCTTTGAAGTTCTAGCCACCAACGGCGACACTCACTTGGGCGGTGATGACTTCGACCAAGAAATTATGGAATATCTGACCGGTGAGTTCAAGAAAGAGCAGGGTGTTGACCTCTCGAATGATAAAATGGCCGTTCAGCGCGTGCGCGAAGCGGCGGAAAAAGCCAAGATTGAGCTTTCGACTACTATGGAAGCCGACATTAACCTGCCCTTCATTACGGCGGATGCCAGCGGCCCCAAGCACTTCACTATGAAACTCTCGCGTGCCAAACTGGAAAGTTTGGTCGGTGAGCTCGTTGGCAAAACCGAAGGACCGTGCCGCAAGGCGATAGAGGATGCCAAAATTAAAGCCGGCGACATCAACGAAGTCATCCTCGTTGGCGGTATGACGCGCATGCCCGCCGTGCAGGCGAAAGTCAAAGAGATTTTTGGCAAAGAACCCAATAGGGGCGTTAATCCCGACGAAGCGGTGGCCGTCGGCGCCGCCATTCAGGGCGGAGTGCTGGGCGGTGAAGTCAAAGACATACTCCTGCTGGACGTTACTCCCTTAACTCTCGGCATCGAAACACTGGGCAGTGTCGCGACGCCTCTTATTGAGCGCAATACCACTATCCCCGCCAGCAAGAGCCAGATATTCTCCACTGCCGCCGATAATCAGCCGTCGGTTGAAGTTCACGTGCTCCAGGGCGAGCGACCGATGGCGGCCGATAACCGCACGCTCGGGCGCTTCATCCTCGACGGTATACCCCCGGCGCCGCGCGGCGTGCCACAAGTCGAGGTAACTTTCGACCTCGACGCTAACGGCATCTTGAACGTCAAAGCTGCCGATAAAGCCACCGGCAAAGAGCAGCACATTACCATTACGGCTTCAAGCGGCCTGTCGGAAGAAGAAATCGAAAAGATGCGCAAAGAAGCCGAAGCCCACGCCACGGAAGACACTAAGAAAAAAGAAGCGGTGGAAGCTAAAAACACGGCGGAGCAACTGGTTTACTCCAGCGAGAAAGCCCTGAAAGACGCCGGCGATAAAGTCAAAGACGAAACCAAAAAGGAAGTCCAAGAGAAAATTGACGCGGCTAAAGAAGCATTAAAAAATGATGATGCCGATAAAATCAAGGCGAGTTCGGAAGAGCTCTCGAGCACTATCCAAAAAGTCGGCAGCGAGCTCTACGGTTCGACAGGCTCACCACAGAGTGGCGGACAAGGTGAGAAAGCCGGCGAGCCAACCGAAGCTAAGGCCGAGGGCGTTACTGAAGAAAAGGAAGCATCTAGGGCGGAGAATCCTCAAGGCGAGTCTTCAGACAAAGAAACGAAATAACAAGAAATTCAAAGATTGGATACAATATAACAGGCCAGTGCGCGCCACCCAAAACCGCCCTGGTCTGTTATATTATTGAAAGTGACAAAAGTATTAATATTATATGAACCACGATTACTACTCTATTCTTGGTGTCTCGAAGGGCGCGAGTGCCGATGAGATAAAGAAGGCCTACCGCAAAAAGGCGCACCAATACCACCCCGACAAAGGCGGTGGCGACGGAGTAAAGTTCAAAGAGATTAATGAAGCGTACCAGGTTTTGGGTGACGCGCAAAAAAGAGTCCAATACGACCAGTTCGGAGCCGCCGGCGTTGGCGCCGGCGGCGGTGGGGCGCAAGGCGGCTTCGGCGGCAACGGCGGGTCGTGGGGATTCGACTTTGGCGGCAATGCCGGCGGCTTCCGCACGAGCGGCGGTTTCGGGGGGCTAGGCGACATCTTCGGCGACCTTTTCGACCAAGCGTTCAGCACCGTGCAAGCCGAGCTGGAGATTACGCCGGCGCAAGCCATCGTTGGCGATAAATTCAAGGTTAAAGTCGGCCGCGAAACGCTCGATATCACCATTCCGCCCGGCACCCAAAGCGGCACTGCTTTAAGGTTTGCCGGCAAGGGCAACCAAACGCGGCGCGGGCGCGGGGATTTGCATTTAATTATAAAAATCAAGATGCCGGTTCGCACTACCAAAGAAGAAAAAGAACTCTATCAAAAACTCCTTGACCTCGAAAAAGGCAAAGGCAGAAAAAGTTGGTTCAACTTTTGAAATAACCAATTATCAAGTATCAACAACCAATCAAATATCAATATTCAAGTATTAATTTCTGACAATTGTTGTTTGGTACTTGCAGCTTGAATGGATGTTGAAAATTGGTACTTGAAAATTCTGCTTCTCCTCTATCTGTGTTATAATATCCTTGTACCAAAAGGAGGATTGAGCGAATGACCATCTCACCGACATGGGACCTGTTTGTCGGGATAGTTTTCGTTATCGGCGTGGTCTATGGTTTTGCTTTGCAAAGAGAGCGCGTTTTCACGTCGCTACTGGCGATTTATGTTGGCATTGTCATAACCAGCATCTGGGGGCAAAAGCTCTTTGACTTCTTTCAGGGCAATAATATGGCTTTTAACTCGGTTTGGATTCAGTCCAACGCCCAGCCGTCCACCATCAACATCATTATCTTTTTGGGAATCGTAACGCTCATAACCGCCAAGGCGCCTATCGGATTCCTACGCTCCTGGTCCATCGTCTCCCCCCTTGAGACAGTGGCTTATTCGATGCTTAATACCGCGCTTCTCCTGTGCACCATATTGCGCAACCTGCCTCCCGAGACCCAGACCCACATCCTCGAGCAATCGAAATTTTTAGTTAAATTAAACAGTTTTTACGGCCTCATCTTGGTCGCCCCCCTTGTTCTCCTTCTCCTCGTCACCAATCGCCGCGGCGGTGATTATTGAATCACTATTTCCTCCGTCGCTCAACCTCTTGCAGTATTCAAATTATTGAAATCTGCAAACTTGCCCCGTACCGTACCGTTACGGGACTGGTACTGGGGTAGGTTTTGCTTTGGAGGATTGTTTTCGGATTGTTGGCAGAACGAAAACAAGAGGCCCCAAGTTCAGGGGCCTCGCGGCTTGTCATGAGTACTACTAGGAACCATCGATACTGTCACCTCCATTGCTCTTGGCGACAGCTGCTGCTTGGCGGCAAACCTCACAGATAGCTTCGCGCCAAGTGTTCACCATCTTTTGACCGACTATGTCTACTGCTACCATTAGCACTCCGGCCGCAACCTTCCTGTCCAATGCCCCCAGAATGATTCCGGGCGAACCAACCCCTTTCAGGATAAGAGACTCAACGAAAGGAAAGAACAGCCTGCCCATCTGCAAATCAGCGCCATTGCCGCCGCCTGCCGACACTGTCGCTTCCCCCTTCCGGCTAATCCGGCGATATTTCCTTCTTACTTTAACACAATCAAAAACCCCTCGCTGGATAATCACTCGAATGCGCGCGAATGGGACTCTAATTACACGCAAAAATCACACTCGAATAGCGGATATGTGTCATTGCGAGGAACTAAGAGACGAAGCAATCTGACTCACCGGAGTCATCCCGACTGAAGCCCCCCAATGGGGGGCGGAATGGAGGGATCCCTCGACTTCGCTCGGGATGACGATTACGTCAGATTGCCGCGCTCCTACAAAGGTCGCTCGCAATGACAGAATAATAGTCAATAATTAATGCTCTATGGGGAGTTCGGTTATTTGCCGCGAGCTCTGTTACGGGCGACGGGGTCGAGAAGTTTTTTGCGGAGGCGCAAGCTCGTAGGCGTAACTTCCAGAAGTTCGTCATCCTCCAAGATATCGATGCACTGTTCAAGAGACATAATGGTCGGCCGCTCGAGAACGACGGAAATTTCGGCATTGGAACGAATATTGGTGAGCTGTTTTTCTTTGGCGACATTGATCTCCAGGTCGCTTTCGCGGGAGTTTAGGCCGACTATCATACCTTTGTAAACCTGCGTCTGCGGTTCTATGAAGGTCGTACCGCGGCCTTGGGCGTTGTTAAGGCCGTAAACCACCGCTTTGCCCGTTTCGGAGGCAACCAGGGCGCCGTTGCGCGCGGAAGCGGCTGTGCTTTGAACCGGCTCATAGCGCAAAAATAGCGAGTTTGCCACC
>DATEBX010000065.1:0-2554 GCA_035287145.1 Patescibacteria group bacterium
TTATGGTACGCTCTTTATTTTGCACATGGCGTCCCACTGTTCCTTCCACTTGATAGCCGACAATAAGCACCGTGCTCTGGGGGTCTGGCAGTATCCTTTTCAAGTGGTGAACTACGCGTCCGCCGTTCATCATGCCGCTGCCGGCGATAATAATTTTAGGACCCGGCAAGGCATTGATTTGCTTTGACTCTTCGGTTGTGTCTGTAAATTTCAGACGGTTAAACACAAACGGGTCATCGCCTTTTCCGTAGTGTTGGAGCAATTCCTCGCTTAAATAATTCTTGTGTTTTTTAAAAACATTTATAACATCTATCGCCATGGGGCTGTCAAGAAAAACAGGCACTTCCGGCACCGCGCCGCTCTCCACCAAATCGTTCAAGTCGTAAATTAAGTTCTGGCTGCGTTCAATGGCAAAAGCCGGTATGAGAAGCGCGGCTTTCCTTTTTATGACATCCAAGATGATATTTTTGAGCAATTGCTGGTCCGATTCCGCGGCGGTGTGGATGCGGTCGCCATAGGTTGACTCCATAATCACCGCGTCGGCGGGGCCCGGGTAAACCGTATCTTTAACCATCTCGTTGGTCGTATTGCCAAGATCTCCGGAGACAACCAAACTGACACCGCCTTCGCTTAAGTTAACCGACGCCGAGCCCAGAATGTGCCCCGCGTCGAACAATTTTACCTGTGCCGCGCCCACTTTCACCGGCTGGTTGTAGTCAGCCACCTGAAACAGTTCCGACGCAGCCCAAGCGTTCTCTTCAGTGTAAAGCGGTTCTTGCCTGTCAAACCTCGCGTGGTCGGCAAGTATGCGTGCGTTGTCTTGCCAAAGGATGGATGCCAGGTCTTTGGTAGGCGGAGTCGCGATAATTTTGCCCCGAAAGCCGCTTTTATAATATGCCGGCAAGCGGCCGCAATGGTCCAGGTGTCCGTGGGTAAGAATAATATGTGAAATCTTTGGCCACTCAAGCGGCGGCAATTCGTAGTTCTTTTTCATAGAGTCGTCATCTTGGTAGAAGCCGGCATCCACCAATAGCTCCGTTCCGTCGCCAAGAACTATATGATAGCAAGAACCGGTTACTTCTCCGGCCGCCCCATAGAAAGTTATCTTCATAAGTACATTTTACCAGACAAGCACGGCAAGCGTTAAGAATAGGGCTGTTATAGCGAGGCGTCCGAAGCCCCAAAGGGGCGGGGGACGACGCGGCAATCTCGCAGCTCCCACGCTGAAGCGTGGCCTACTTTACTAAACCAACGACGCGGTCGAACTCGGCGGGGTGGTTGACGGCGAGTTCGGCGAGAACTTTTCGGTTGAGCTTAATATCCGACTTATTCAGTTTATTGATAAATTTGTTATAGGCAATATCGTGCTTTTTGAGGGCGGCATTAAGTGTCGTAATCCAGCCGCGGCGCGCCACGCGCTTTTTGTTGCGGCTGTCGCGATAGCGGTTTTCCGCCGCCTGCAAAACGGCCTGTTTGGCGTGGCGGAAAACGCTTTTTCGACCATGGCGGTAGCCCTTGGTCGCTTTGAGGATTTTTTTATGTTTGGCGTGAGCCGTCACGCCGCGTTTTACTCTTGCCATAATCTAAATTAAATATTATATTTGACCAATCTCTTTTGGTCGGCGCCGTGAAGGACTTGGCTGTTTTTTGCCGAGGTTCGGCGGCGCTTGGATTTATTGCTCGCCAGGTGTTGCGCGCTCATAGACACAACCATCACCTTGTGGCGGCGGGTAATTTTTTTTATTCTCTTGAGTACCGACTTGGGTAATTTTATCTTATTCTTCATCTTACTTTTTTATAACGGCTATGTATCTCGGTCCCAGCCGCTGCGGCGGGCTCTCATAGCTTGCATCCAATATATTCTTAAAATCGTTGATTTTTTCAGTGGCCTTCTCGCTAAACAGCATCTGGCGGCCAGTCAGCTTCAAGGATACTTTGACCTTATTGCCTTCTTCGAGGAATCGTTTGGCTTGGTTAACTCGGACCTGCCAATCGTGCTCGCCTATCTCAAGCGAGAGACGCACTTCCTTGACTTCTCCGCCCCTCTTCTGCTTGCCACGTTTTTTATCCAGCTCATAGCGGTACTTACTATAGTCCATTATCTTAGCCACCGGCGGCCGGTTATTGGGTCCGATTTCAACCAAGTCCAGGTCACGCTCTTCGGCAAGACGGAGGGCTTCAAAGGTGCTTTTTAGGCCTAATTGTTTGCCACTATCATCAATAACCAGCAGCTCTGGCACTGTAATCTCGCGGTTTACTCTGTTCTCAATTATTCTAGCTCCTTTTTCTTTTCTTCTGCCCTCGGTGTAAATCTATCACGTTTTACAATTAATTTCAAGGCCCTAGGCATTTTATAGGCAACGATCGGTGTTTTGGCGACCACGGTTTTCTCGACCAGCACCGGCAATACCGCCTCGCCGGAGACACGCAAGATTTTCGCCCTGAATAAACTAATACCCTTATCTTGAACCTCTCGGTTGTTGGTAAGCCAGGATACCCAGCGGTCAACAAGACCCTTGGCATGCTGACTATTATAGAAGTTGAAGGTTAAGTC
>DATEBX010000066.1:0-6079 GCA_035287145.1 Patescibacteria group bacterium
TTCGCTTCTTTTTCACTTTCGTCCAACTGAAACTCAAGGTGTGGCAGCCACTTAGCCGGAACCTGTTTTTTAACATACGCCATCATATCTTTAAGGGTCGGCTTGATGACGGCATCGAGTTTTTTACTTTTATCAAGCGGCGGAAAGAAGCTAATATAGGCCACACCGTTTTTCAGGTCGTTATCCAGTTCAACTCGCGCACAGGTTATTAATCCGTACTTTTCTCCAATTTCCTTTTGCAAAAAAACTGAAATTTCCCGCGACAACGCCTCCGCAATTTGCCCAAGGCGCTGATATGGTTTAGACATAGCTTTATACTATCAAAAACATCCGGAGAAACAAAGACCAACGGTTGCGTTAGCTGTGACCGATATAATTTGGAGAGCGATTTAGCGCTTAGCCCATTGCGGAGCGCGGCGGGCGCGACGCAGGCCCGGTTTCTTGCGTTCTTTTTCGCGAGGGTCTCTGGTTAGAAGGCCGGCTTTGCGAAGAGTGGTTTTATTGGTTTCGTCGAGTTTAACAAGAGCGCGGGCGACGCCCAATTTTATGGCGTCAACGCGCGATTGGTACCCGCCGCCGATAAGGTTTATCCTAAGGTTGTATTTGCCTTTTAGGCCTACCAAATCAAGCGCTGATAGGATCTTTTCTTTATCAAGCGCAGGATTGGCAAGAGGCCAGCTGCAAATAATTTCTCCTTTGCCGGGTACCAAGGTAACGCGTGCTATTGCTGATTTGCGTCGTCCAACGGCGGTAATGGCGTCTTTTGTCATAATTATTTATCCTCTTTGGTTTGAGTGGCCTTGGGGCGTTGCGGAACTTCGGCATCATAAATCTTTAAGCGCTTGAGCCAATGGTCGCGAAGTTTATTTTTAGGTAACATTCCTCTTACCGCTAACCTAAATGCCTCACCAAGGTTCATATCTTTAAGGGGGGTCGTTTTTAAATTTCCGATATAACCGGAGTGACGATAGTATTTCTTGTTTTCGAGCTTGCGGCCGGTTACCTTGATTTGAGACGAGTTATATACCACAACCTGGTCCCCAATATCGTGTTGCGGGGTAAATTCCGTCTTATCTTTGCCGCGCAAAAGGTTGCTCACCTCTACCGCGAGGCGGCCCAAAATCTTTCCTTCGGCATTTATTTTATGAGTTGGTCTGGCGGCCATTATTTTTTAACCTTTTCCGATGTCTTTGTGACTGTTTTAATATTTAACGCCTTCGTTGATTTTTTGTCCGGAGTCGCAATACTTTTAGGCTCGGTTTTAATTGTCATCTCCAGTATAACAACCGGCGCTTTGTCGCCTTTGCGCAGACCGATTTTAATTATACGGGTCGCGCCGCCCTTGGTTTTGGCAAAACGGTCTTTCAGCACTTCTATCATCTTGCGAGCGGCTTTTTGGTCATGGAGAGAACCCAGAGCCAAGCGATAGCCGTTAACCTCGTCAAGATTTTTGACTCTTTGCAGCAGCTTTTCGGTGTAGCGTTGGGCTGATTTGGCTTTGGCTTCTGTTGTTTGGATACGTTCATACACTATCAAGCTGGTCGCGAGATTTTTCACGAGACTCTGTCGGTGGTCTTTGGGACGCGAGAGCTTGAAGCGTTTCATGTTTTTTACTTTTTCTTTTTGGGAATAGCTGCTTTGGAGGGTGCTTTTTTAACAGTTTTCGCGCTTATTTTCTTCAGCGCGTTTTTCTTGGCAGATGTGGTCTTGGCGGCAGCCCTCTCCTTGATTACTATGCCGTCATTGACAATCGTCAAGTGTTCGGTAAGGATTTGGCAGGCGCGCTTGAGAGCTTCTTGCGGAGATATACTGCCGTTGGTCGTGACATCGATAGTCAATTTATCAAAGTTTGTCACGCTGCCAACGCGAGTGTTTACGACATCATAATGAATTTTTTTGATGGGCGTAAACACGCTGTCAATAAGTATTGTTCCCAAAACGGGTTTTTCATCAGTTCTTTTCTCGGTGGGAACAAAGCCGCGTCCTTTTTCGATTGTTACTTCGGCTCTAATTTTGCCGCCCTTTTCTAAGTTGGCGAGGAGATAGTTAGAGTCGATAATCTCAACTTGAGGGTTTATTTTAATGTCTTTGGCCGTTATCTTCCCGGGGCCTTTGACGTCAAGCGTTAGAGTCGTCGCTTCGTCTCCATGCAGTCGCACGGGCAACCCCTTTAGATTTAGGATGAACTGGACAATATCCTCTCTCATATTATCAAGAGCTGAAAATTCGTGATTTACTCCATCGATTTTAACCGAACTTACGGCGCTGCCCTCAAGTGAGGAGAGCATAACGCGACGCAATGAGTTGCCCAGCGTCATGCCATAGCCCGGGCTTAACGGCTCTATCACAAATGAAGCGCCGTTGGCTTTGTCAGCGGTACACGACAACTTCATTAACTCCGTTTCTGGTAGTAAGTACATATCTTACTCCTTATTTTTAGATTAAAAATAATTATACTAAGCGTGAATAATACTCAACTATCAACTGTTCTTCGATAGTGGTTGCAATCTGGTCGCGAGTTGGCCTCGCGATAATTTTTATGCTCTTGTCTTTGGTATCAATTTCAAGCCAACTAGGTGTTTCAACTTTTTTAGCGGCAACATCAGGGTTACTGTTGATGTTTTTTGTGATTTCTATCCTATCCCCTGCTTTTGCGAAATAAGACGGAGCGGCCACTCTGCGGCCGTTGATTTTTACAAAACCATGCAGAATGATTTGTGTGGCATGGCGACGGCTATCCGCGACGCCTACTCTGTAAAGAACGTTATCGAGCTTTGACTCGAGCGTTTGCAGGAGCACTTCGCCCGTGTTTGATTTTGATTTACTGGCCTGTTCATAGACCCGTCTCATTTGTCTCTCATTCAGGTTATAAATGCGTCTGGCTTTTTGCTTCTCCGCCAGTTGTTTGCCGTAGTCGGAAACCTTGCCGCGTCTGCCTTCGCCGTGTTGTCCGGCAGGGTAAGGGCGGCGCGTCATGGCGCACTTCGGGGAAAAACACCTCTCTCCCTTGAGAAAGAGTTTCTCACCGGCGGCACGACAAAGACGGCAAGCGCTGGGATAGCGAATTGACATAGATTTCCTTTATACCCTACGGGGCTTTTTGGGGCGGCAACCGTTGTGGGGCAACGGCGTAATATCTTTTATGCCGGTAATGTGGATGCCGGAACCGGCGAATGCCCGCACGGCGGCTTCACGGCCGTTACCGACCCCGGCAATGTAAATATAAGCTTTTTCCAAACTAAAGTTTTTGGCTTTTTCAATGACGATTTTTGCGGTTTGCGTAGCGGCAAAGGGCGTCGATTTCTTGGTGCCTTTGAAGCCGGCGCTGCCGGCGCTTGCCCAAGCTATCACGTTGCCGCCGGTATCGGTAACACTAATGATGACATTATTAAAAGTCGATTGAATATAAATATAGCCTTCGGTGATTTGCTTGGTTACCTTGCGGCGGCGTTGGCGCAGTATAGCTTTCTGGCGAGCATTGGATGTGCGTGGTTTTTTGTCCATTTTATGTCTTTTCCGCGGATTTCTTGCGGCCGCTGCCAACGGTCATTTTTTTGCCCCTTTTGGTTCGGGCATTGGTTTTGGTGCGTTGGCCGCGAACAGGCAGATTGCGAGTATGGCGTAGCCCGCGATAGGAACCAATCTCTTTGAGCCGTTTGATATCTTGAATGATTTTTACCTTGAGGTCGCCTTCAACCTTGTATTGGGTTTCAACTATGCTTCTTATGCGCTCAATATCGTTCGTGGTAAGGGCGCTGACTTTGGTCTGCGGGTCAACCTTGGCGCTCGCGAGAATTTTCAAAGATGTTTGGCGGCCGATGCCGAATATATCGGTGAGCCCTATCCAAACGCTTTTATTTAGCTTCAAGTTTATGCCGGCTATGCGAGCTGCCATATTTATCCTTGTCTTTGTTTGTGGCGGGGATTCGAACAACGCACCGTTACCTTTGCCTTGCCGGTTTTACCGCGGCGGCGGATGACGATGCACTTACCGCAAATTTTTTTGACAGATGCCTGGACCTTCATAAGTTAACCTTTTTGGACCTGAAGCCGGTGGACGATGCGCCCTTTGGTTAAGTCGTAGGGGCTAAGTTCGATTTTAACTCTGTCACCCGTGATGACCTTGATGTAATGAAGGCGCATTTTCCCGGACAAGTGTCCTATTATTTCTTGGTTGTTGTCCAATTTCACACGAAAAAAAGCATTGGGCATTGCCTCAATGACAGTACCTTCTGCCTCGATAGCGTCTTTACTCATCTATATAATTCCTCAACACAATCAACACTTTTATTTAACCACTTTCTGCGAATTCTGTCAACAGTAATTAAACTCAAAACACATCTCGTTTTAATTTGTAAGGACGCGGCAGCCGTTTTTTTCAATGGCGATGGTGTGTTCGAAATGGGCGCCGAGGGAGGAGTCCTTAATCATTACCGACCAATTATCCTTAAGTAACTTGGTGTCCGGCATGCCGAGAGTAAACATCGGCTCAACGGCGATAGTCATCCCCATTTTGAGTTTGAGGCCTTTACCCGGCGTGCCGTAATTGGGCACGCTAGGTTCTTCCTGTAAATCGCGGCCTATGCCGTGCCCCGTCAGTTCTCTAACAACGCCGAGTTTATGTTTGACAGCGACGCCAGCGATAGTGTTCCCGAGATCTCCTAGGGTAACGCCTTCTTTGGCAATTTTAATGGCGAGATCCAGCGCCTCCTGTGTCGCTCGCAGTAAACGTTTCGCGTCTTGGCTTATCATCCCAACCGCGACGGTAACCGCCGAGTCGGTATAAAATCCTTTATATAAAACTCCCATATCGAGCCCAACGATATCGCCGTCCGCTAAGGGAGTATTTGATGGTATGCCGTGAACTATAATATTGTTAACCGAAGTGCAGAGGGCTGCCGGATAGCCGCGAAAACCCAAAAATGCCGGCTTTACCCTATTTTGGCGGCACAAATCGTTCGCTAGCGCGTCGAGCTCGGCCGTCGTTACCCCGGGCATGGTAGCCGCCGCCAGTTTTTTAAGAATGGCAGCCAATATTCGGCCGCCTTCTTTCATAATCCTTATTTCACGCTCGTTTTTAATTGGTATCATTATAAATATTGTTCGTAGCTTTGGGTTGCCATATGGGATTTAATTTGATTCATAGTTTCAATGGCGACGGCCACGATAATAAGTATGCCGGTGCCTGACAGAGCCAGCGCGCGAAATTCGGTGGCCGTTGACTGCATAATGTACGGCAGTACGGAAACTAGGCCCAGGAAAAGCGCGCCGATGCTTGTTATCCGGTAAACAGTAGTGCGAATCAACGCCGACGTCTCCTGTCCGGGCCTGACTCCCGGCATAAAACTGCCTTGTTTTTGCAGGTTCTCGGCAATTTGATTCGGTTTGACGATAACAGATGTGTAAAAGAACGTGAAGGCGACTACTAAAGCGAAAAACAGAATCGCGTAGTAATAATTATTGTTCATTACTGTTTGGACAAATTGCGCGGTTTCTCTAAGCCACGCCGAGCGAGCGTTGAGGAAAAGTTGGGCGACTATGCCGGGAAATACCAGAAGTGATGTGGCAAATATTATCGGGATAACACCGGCAGAATTTACTTTAATAGGCAGATATGAATCTATCTTAGTGGCGGTTTGGCTTGAGCGCAAACGGCGCGCGTACGTTACGGGTAAGCGGCGTTCGGCTTCGTTCATCCATATTATAAAAACAATCATTGCCAAAACAATTAAGAGATATATGATCGCTTTTATAATAGCGGACGTGTCGCCGCTGACTATTTGCGCCAGGTTGGTAATTTGGGGCGGCAGGCCGGCAATTATGCCAAGGGAGATGATAAGGGAAATACCGTTGCCAATACCTTTTTCGCTGATTATTTCGCCTATCCACATAAGTAGAACGCTGGCGCCGGTTGCCGTCACGAGAGTAAGAGTTGTTTGCCAAGCGTCGAGCTGTCCGATAACACCCTGGCTTTGCAGAAGACGAAGTAATCCAAGGGTTTCTACGATGGCAAAAAGCGGCGTGGCATAACGAGTGTACTGGTTGATTTTTTGGCGACCGTATTCTCCTTCTTTCGACA
>DATEBX010000067.1:0-6951 GCA_035287145.1 Patescibacteria group bacterium
GACGGCGCCGCGGCGCAGGACTTTTGGCTTTGGTCCGGTGAGATCGATGATGGTTGATGATTTTTGTGTCGGCACTTCGCCTTCATCTAGAACCAAAATCGGCAAGTGATTAAAATACGTCTCTACTTCCTGCGCGTTGCGGGCGGGGGCAAGGTCTGAAGGGTTAGCCGAGGTCGCGGTCAGAGGCGTCTTGAGTGACGAGATGAGAGATGTGATGGTTTCGGAGTCAATCAAGCGCAGACCGGGACGTTTTTTGTCATATACGATCGTAACTTGGCCGGGCAGGAGCTTATCGGCCAGAGAATGATGTTGCTCGGGTATTTTTGAGATAATGTCATCTTTTTTCGCCACAAAAAGCGAATATTGTTTGTTGTGGCGCGCGTTTTTAATCTTATTTAAGATGCGATGATTTTCGAGAAATCGGGGTAGCACAAGTAGGGCGTATGAAGTGTCGGCTTTGGCGGCCACTATGCCGCCGACAATTAAATGGTTAATTGCTTTTTTTATGGTTTGCGGCCGATTTTTAGCGTTGACGGTGAGAATAATCATTGTTATCCTTGAAAGTTAGGACTCAAGAAAGTATTATAATCTTATTCGGTTGAAAAATCAAGGGTTTTTGGAATTTTTGAAGTTAAGGCGCCTAACGGGCTTATAGGTAAATGGTATACCGCAGCATTCGCATTGCTGAGTTCCGAGTTCGATTCTCGGTGAGTCCACCACGCCACGCTTATGGCCACAATAGGAAGAAATAATCTATGAAAACCATTGATAAGAGTATAGAGATCCAAGAGTTGAGAGAGTTGGCCAAAAAAGGATTTGGTGATTTGGTTAAAGCGGTCGTGGATGTGAAGAGTAAATCTATAGTAATTGATGTCGAGATGCACGCGGATGCCGAAGCCGAGTTGCTAAGAAATGGCTCGAAACAAGATGATTTATGGGGCATAAACCTTTATCCGGAGCTGTACCCGGATAGCGGCTGGATTGAGTTTAACTCGATGATTAACCTCCGGCCTTCGCAGGGCAACAGGACTCGTGGGGTCGAGGATGCCCATTTGAGAGAAGCGATAGTTCAGATAGTTAATGAATTAGTAATAAAATGAGCTATATACACAAAACATTGGCTAATGGGCGGTGGAATAAGCTCAAATTCTATGAGCAAATGGCCAATATCGGCAGTGAAATCGAGAGAACCATAAAATGGCGCCATAAAAACGAGGGCTATAGCGAGAGAGCGTTTGAGCGCGCTTTGGAGCTCTTGGATTTGACAATTGACGATAGGAAGAATTTAGACCGCCTTAAAGAGCTTACCCGTCTGCGCGAAGCCCTTGCCGATTACTTTGTATTTGATAATTCTTACGAGTCATCCGATAAATCGTGGCACAAATATTTTTTCGCGTTTAATTTCGCTGTCCGTCTAAGCACCTAACCGCCGTCGCACCTACGAGGCGCGATGGGGGTTCAGAAAATAAAATAATTAGGAGGTTTTATGAAGGAAACAGTTCTCAATTTAGCTAAGGCGTTTATAGGCGAGAGCCAAGCTCGGAACCGCTATACGTTTTACGCGAGCATCGCGCGTAAAGAGGGGTTCGAACAAATCGCCGATATTTTTCAAATGACGGCCGACAATGAGCGCGAGCATGCCAGCTGGGCGATGAAGCTTATAAATCAGCTGAAAGCCAAAGACAAGAGCATCGACACTCTGACGGTGGAGGCGCCAGTGCCGACAACGCGAGGCACGACGGAAGATAACATCAAAGCGGCGATTGCCGGCGAAACATACGAATACAAGGAAATGTACCCGGGGTTTGCCGACGTGGCGGAGAAGGAAGGGTTGAGGAATATCGCTGTTCGTTTGCGCCATATCGCGCTCGCCGAAAAACACCACGCCGAACGGTATTCCAAACTCCTGAAAGAAGTTGCGGCCGGAACGGTATTTAAGAAATCGAAAGAAGTTTGGTGGGTGTGTCGCGAGTGCGGTTACTTGCACTTTGGAAAAGTTCCCCCGGTGAAATGTCCTTCCTGTGACCATCCTCGCGCTTTTTATCAGGTTAAGTGTGAAGAGTACTAAATTTGCACGCTAAACCGCCCCGCTGGGGCGGGCACGCAAAAATCGCCAAATCGTCACGCGAAAGTTAAAACCGTTGACAGGTTGTGGGGTTTTGGTATGGTGAACCATTACTTGCCGAGCCGGCGGGTAGAGCCGAAAACAGCACCTTGAAAGGGGAGAGGCACGTTGCCTAAGGTTACAGTCAACAATGTTGCGTCTGTGGCGATTATCTACCCAGAGATAGACCCCACGCGAGTGTTCCTCTGCCAATACGACGATGGCTACCCGGCTGTTGTATTTCGAGGGATGTATAACCCAATAGGGGGGAACTGGATTGGACCGTTGGCTGTTTCTGACCAAGGGCCACGCTGTACCATAAAGCGGGAGCTCCAAGAGGAGCTAGTGCTGGGCGGTCCGCCCGCGGACCGGCAGGAGTTAGTGTCCTTGGGTCTTGTTGACCAGATTGATGCCGACGAGAAGGTCTCGGGTGAAACAACTGTGGGTGCAGATCCCAACGACGCATGGACGCTGATTCAAATTCGTTCCAGTATCCAAGAAGCTCTTCGACCTTGGGGGAGCTATTATCACCTAGCTCCGAAGGCAGTTTTTGACGCGTCCGATACTCTGAACAAGAGAGGTGACACGTCAACACTGGTTTGTTGTTGGCTGGCTCCTCTGGGACCTGAAGTATGGTCCCATCTCGCGCGGCTCCAGACAAAGTACGGCAACCTCACCAATGAGGGTTATACACGCGTAACCTCGCTCGATGAAATTGTGGACGAGGGACGTATGATAGCGTGGGGGCATCGGCAGGCGTATTGCGACTTTTGGATGTCGAAGAACCTAACGCATGAGCAAGATGTCCGATGCATCGAGAGTATCCAAAGCAGATACGTCGGTCCCATCCCCGCGAGCTACGATGAGATACTAACCCGCTACCACGTCCTCCGGACCCCGTTCAACGCATAGGAAGAAAGGAACTTCAACCATCACCAGACCGCCGAGGCGTTTTTGCCTTCGGCGGTTTTTGTTATTTATAAAACGGGCGAATATTGGTATAATAAATTTGAAGTATTCAGGACTTACGCAGTTGGAATACCGTTTATATTTTATCCTTCGAGCCCCATTGGGGTCGAGAAGTTAAGGGATTAGATAGTTCTCGGCCACTGGTCTCGAACAATAACGAAGTGTGTAAGTCACGGTGTTGATTTGCTCAAAGGAGGGTGATGATTATTGAGAGTATCAAGGGGCGAGAGATATTGGACTCGAGGGGGTCGCCGACGGTTGAAGCCGAGCTGACGCTTGATAGCGGGGCGAAGGTTCTGGCGGCCACGCCCAGCGGCAAGTCAACCGGCAAGTATGAGGCCTGCGAGCTTCGTGATGGCGACAAAAACCGCTTTAAGGGGCAAGGTGTATTGAAGGCGGTAGCTAATATTACCGGCATCATCGCGCCGGCGCTCAAGGGCAAGGACCCGTTGAATCAAAAAGAACTCGATGGGCTTATGATTGAGCTCGACGGGACGGAAAATAAGACCAAGCTTGGCGCTAACGCCATACTTGCCGTATCCATCGCTATCTCGAAAGCCGGCGCTCTTGCCCAAGGTCAACCGCTCTATCGCCACTTTGCCGCTCTCGCTGGCAACCAGAATCACTTGCGTGTACCAACTCCCATGCTCAACGTCATAAACGGCGGCGCGCACGCCGACAACAACCTGCACACGCAAGAGTTTATGCTGGTGCCTACCGAAGCGTCATCTTTCCGCGAACGCTTGCGCCGAGCGGCGGAAATATATTACGGCATCAAAGATATCCTGCACAACAAGGGGCTGACATCGGCGGTTGGCGATGAAGGCGGCTACGCGCCTTCGCTCCACAATGACGCCGAAGCGATAGATGTTATCCTCGCGGCCGGGCAAACACACGTGGCTTTTGATTTTGCCGGCGAGAAATTCCCCGATATGAGTTACCGCGAGCTCATCCAAAAATATCCGATAGTATCGCTTGAAGACCCGCTGGGCGAGGATGATTGGGAGGGCTGGCAGGCATTGACCAAGGAATTGGGCGAAAGAGTTATGATTATCGGTGACGACCTCTTTGTGACCAACGCGACACGGCTCAAGAAGGGGATTGAGATGGGCGTCGGTAACGGCATCATCATCAAGCCCAACCAGATAGGCACTATCAGTGAGGCAATTGAGGTAGTGCAATTGGCTCATAAAAACCATTATAAAGCAATCGCCTCGCACCGTTCCGGCGATACGGAAGACAGCTTTATCTCCGATTTCGCGGTTGGTGTAGGCGCTGAATATTTGAAATCGGGCGCGCCGGCGCGCGGGGAAAGAGTTTCAAAATATAATCGCCTACTACGCATAGAGGAGGAGCTCTTACCTAGCCAATGAAAACACCGGTTATATTGATAATTATGGATGGTTGGGGGTACGCGCCGCCGTGGGGTGGTAATGCTATTGCTTTGGCCGGCACCAGTTTTGTGGACAGCATATGGCGCAAGTATCCGCACACTTTGTTGGCCGCTTCCGGTAGAGCAGTCGGCTTGCCGGGCCACGAAATGGGGAACTCCGAAGTTGGCCACCTAAACATCGGCTCCGGCACTCTCATCCATCAGGATGTCATAAAAATTAACGACGCCATAACGGGCGGTGAGTTCTTTCGCAATCCGGTTTTAACCCAAGCGGTTGACCGCGCTAAAACCAACGGCACCAACCTGCATATAATGGGCGTTTTGAGCGACGGGGGCATTCACGGCCACATTAATCACGCCATCGCGCTTCTCTTTTTGGCGCATCAAAGAGGACTTAAGAGAGTTTTTATCCACGCCTTTACCGACGGACGCGATACTCTGCCCACCGCCGCCCAAAACTATATTTACCGTCTTAATAAAATTATAGCGCGCCTCGGCGTCGGACAAATCGCGACCATCTCCGGCCGCTACTTTGCTATGGACAGGGACCAACACTGGACGCGGGTTGATAAAGTGTACCGCGCGATGACAGAAGGAGTAGGTCGGCCCTCAACGAGCGCGATGGGCGCGATAGCCGAGGCGTACCAAGCGGGACAAACGGATGAATTCGTTGAGCCCATAATCGTAACACGCGGCAATCAACCGCCTCCACCCGTTAAAGATGAAGATTCGGTTATCTTTTGGAACTTTCGTTCCGACCGCGCGCGCCAGCTGACATTAGCATTCCTCGCGCATGATATTAAAGCATATCGACGGCATAAGACATTAAATAACTTATATTTTGTCAGTATGATACCTTATGGTTACGAGCACGACATCGGCGTTAAGCCGAATATTGCTTTTAAGCCGGATAGTATCCGCGAGACGCTGTCCGCCGTTCTCGCCAAGGCCCATATGTCCCAACTTCACATCGCGGAAACGGAAAAATACGCTCACGTTACGTATTTCTTCAATGGCACCATCGAACAACCAAACGTCGGCGAGGACAGGAAAATTGTCCCGTCGCCCAAGGTGCCGACTTTTGACTTAATGCCGGAGATGTCAGCGGCGGAAGTTACGCGCCAACTTATTACCGCGATAAGGGGAAAGCCCTATGACTTTGTGGTTGTGAACTACGCGAACGCCGATATGGTTGGACACAGCGGTAACATTGACGCTACCAAAATCGCCTGCCACACAGTTGACCAACAGGTTGAAGTAGTAGTGGCCGAATCGACTAAGAGGGGTTACGCGGTTATGGTGACGGCAGACCACGGCAACGCGGAGCAGATGATAGACCCTATGACCAATGAGCCGGATACTTCCCACACCAACAATCCGGTGCCATTCATCCTTGTGCCGCCCGCCGCTCAACAGGGCTTATCGTCGGTTAAACTTCATGATGAGGGAAAATTATCGGATATAGCCCCGACTATCCTTGCTCTTTTGGGCCTTGGACAACCACCGGCTATGACGGGGCACAGTTTATTAGCTAATACACGAGCGTATGCAAACATTTAAACCCTTATATAAACCGTTGGTAATGGTCATTGTTGACGGCTGGGGCATAGATGTCAGCTGGCGTCGGCGCGGCATCGGCGAGCAGAGTATACCCAACCTAAACTTTCTATGGCACAATTATCCCCACACCGCCCTCCAATCGCTTGACCTGTTGCGCGGCACATACCCGTACGTTGATGACGTCTCGGTCGCTTATGAAACCCTAGCCCTCGGACAGCTCGTCAAACAGCCGGCGGCAATCGTGTCTGATGCCATTCAAAACCGATCTTTTTTTCAAAATCCGGCCGTCGGCCGGATGGTCGAGCATGCCGCCCAAAAGAAATCTACTTTTCATTTAGTCGGCCATATTACAAACGCACGGCCGTATTCCTACATAGAACACCTTGAAGCAATAATCCGTTTGGCTTCCATGCGCGGTGTGGCGCGAATAAATTGTCACTTATTGGTGGACGATGAGGCGATATCGGGCATGGAAGTTTGGCTACCCAGGCTCAATGCCGCCCTTGAAAGTTTTACGTCGAGCGGTGTAGCTAGCTTGTCTGGATCGGACGCCGACGCCGCCAGCATCGTGGGTGCCATTACAGGGCGCTCCAAAAACCGTTCTGACAATATGAGCGCTTATTTGGCCGCTTGCGCCGTCAAAAAAATTAGCGGCTCGAATATTCCGCCCGTGGTAATCGCCCCCATTGCTCAAGAAAACCCTTGGCAAGAAGAGAATGGGGTATTCTTTTTTGACCTTAGCGCCCATCCGACCATGGCGCAGGTGGCAACAATTCTCGCGGAACCGAGAGCTTCGCGCCGCTATCTGGGCAATGCCCGAGTACTCGCGGGAACGTTAACGGACTACCAAATTAAACCGCAAGTTAGAATTGCTTTCCGTGAAAAGCCCTCGACCAACCACCTTTTGCAAACCATCACCCAAAAT